>DATKLZ010000109.1:0-4719 GCA_035542135.1 Steroidobacteraceae bacterium
GGATCACGATCTTGTCGGTGCCGGCGCCCTGGATGCGCGCGCCCATCGCGATGAGGAAGTTCGCCACGTCCACCACTTCGGGTTCGCGCGCGGCGTTCTCGATGATCGTCTCGCCGTCGGCGAGCACCGCCGCCATCATCAGGTTCTCGGTGCCGGTCACGGTCACCGTGTCGAGCACCAGGCGCGCGCCGTGCAGGCGCCCGGCGCGCGCGCGGATGTAGCCGCCTTCGATGTGGATGTCGGCGCCCATCGCCTGCAATCCGGCGACGTGGATGTTCACGGGGCGCGCGCCGATCGCGCAACCTCCCGGGAGCGAGACGTCGGCGCGCCCGTAGCGCGCCACCAAGGGCCCGAGCACGAGGATGGAGGCGCGCATCGTCTTGACCAGCTCGTACGGCGCGAAGCATTCCTTGATCGAGGTGGGATCGACCTCGATGCGCATCTTCTCGTCGACCGTGACCGTCACGCCCATGCGCGCGAGCAGCTCGATCATCGTCGTCACGTCGTGCAGGTGCGGCACGTTGCCGATCGTCACCGGGCCGTCGGCCAGCAGGGCCGCCGCCAGCACCGGGAGCGTCGCGTTCTTGGCGCCGGAAATGCGGATTTCGCCATCGAGCGGCACGCCGCCGGTGATCTGCAGCTTATCCAAGGCGCGGTCCTCGCGCAGCGCGGGCCGCGGCCACTTCGGCCGGCGTCAGCGCCTCGATCGACAGCGCGTGGATCTCGCGGCCGACGCGCTCGCCGAGCGCGCGGTACACGAGCTGGTGGCGGGCGACGCCGCGCAGGCCGGCGAACGTCTCGCTGACGACGCGCGCGCTGAAGTGCGTCTGGTCGTCGGAAGCGACGGCCACGTCGGCGCCGGGCATTGCCGCGCGGATCAGATCGGCGACCTGGGTGGGACTCATGGGGCGCATCTTACAATACCGTGCCGGCGCGCTATCATGCCTGCGCCGATGCGCAACGTGACCGCCAGCCCGCCCGATGACGCCGCCCTGCTGGCTGCCGGGCGCCGCACGCTCGCCTCCGAACAGGCCGGCATCGCCGCCCTCGCGCAGCGGCTCGACGGGCAATTCGCCGCTGCCTGCCGGGCCCTGCTCGCCTGCGAGGGCCGCGTCATCGTCACCGGCATGGGCAAGTCCGGGCACATCGCCGGCAAGATCGCCGCGACGCTCGCCAGCACCGGCACGCCGGCCTTCTTCCTGCATCCCGGGGAGGCGGGCCATGGCGACCTCGGCATGATCACGCGCTCGGACCTGCTGCTGGCGCTGTCGAACTCGGGCGAGACCGCGGAGATCCTGGTGCTGCTGCCGCACCTGAAGCGCCTCGGCGTGCCGCTGGTCGCGCTGACGGGCCGGCGCGACTCGACGCTGGCGCAGGCCGCGACAATCGCGCTCGATGCCAGCGTCGAACAGGAAGCGTGCCCGCACAACCTGGCGCCGACCACGAGCACGACCGCGGCGCTGGCGCTCGGCGATGCGCTCGCGGTGGCGGTGCTGGAGGCGCGCGGCTTCTCCGCCGAGGATTTCGCGCACCGCCATCCGGGCGGCGCGCTCGGTCGCCGGCTGCTGCTGCACGTCGAGGACATCATGCGCACCGGCGCCGCCGTGCCGCGCGTCGCGCCCGACACGCTGCTCGCGGCGGGGCTCGTGGAAATGTCGGCCAAGGGACTGGGCATGACGGCGGTGGTGGACGCCGACGGGCGCGTGCTCGGCGTGTTCACGGATGGCGACCTGCGGCGCGCGCTGGATGCGCGCATCGACGTGCACGCGACCACGATGCGCCAGGCGATGACGCCCGGCGCGCGCAGCATCGGCCCGCGCGAACTCGCCGCGTCGGCGGCGCTGCTGATGGAGCAGCATCGCATCACGGCGCTGCTGGTCGTCGACGCGCGGCAGCAGCTCGTCGGCGCGTTGAACGTGCACGACCTGATGCGCGCGGGCGTCGTGTGAGGCCCGCCCCATGACGCGCCCGAAGCGCCGCCGGCCGGCACCGCTCGCCGCGATCCGGCTGCTGGTACTGGACGTCGACGGCGTGCTCACCGACGGCCGGCTGCGCTACGGCCCCGAAGGCGAGTACGTGAAGGTCTTCCACGTGCAGGACGGCCACGGCATCCGCGCGCTGGCCGCGGCCGGCGTCACGATCGCGGTGATCTCGGGCCGCAGCTCGGCCGCCGTGGTGCGGCGCTGCGCTGAGCTGGGCATCCACGAGCTGCAGCAGGGCGTCGCGGACAAGGCGCAGGCCCTCGAGGCCCTGCTCGCGCGCCTCGGCATCGCCGCGCGCGAATGCGCCTGCGTCGGCGATGACGTGCCCGACGTGGCGATGTTCAAGCTCGCCGGGCTGGCCATCGCCGTGGCCGATGCGCACCCTGAAGCGCGGCGCGCCGCGCACCGGCGCACGCGGCTGGCCGGCGGCGCGGGCGCGGTCCGCGAAGTGTGCGACTGGCTGCTCGCGGCGCGCGCGCGCGTGGGCCGCTAGGGGAGCCCTGGCGTGCGGCGCGTGTGGTTGTTGCTGGCGTTCGCGGCCGCGCTCGTGCTTTGGCTGTGGCGCTCGCCGCGCGGCGAGGCGCCCAACAGCGCCGCGCCCAGCGCGAATGCGGCGGCAACGCCGGGCTACGTCGCCAGTGGCGCTGAACTGGTCGATACCGGCGCCGACGGGCAGGCGCAGTACACGCTGCATGCGACACAGATCTCGCAGTCCTCGCCGGCGGCCGACATCGAGCTGACCGCGCCGCAGTTCGTGTACCGCGGCGAGACCGCGTGGACGCTGACCGCCGCCCGCGGCGTGCTGCCGCCCGCGGCGCAGCAGGTCAGCCTGCAGGGCGACGTCATCGCGCAGGCGCAGCGCGCGGGCGCCGCGCCGCTGCAGCTGCGCACCGCGCGCCTGGAGGTGGACATGCAGGCCCGCACCGCGGACACGAGCGACGCGGTCAGCATGGAATGGGGACGCAACCGGCTGTGGGCGAGCGGCCTGCACGCCGATATGAACACCGATGCGCTGCGGCTAAAATCCCCGGTCCATGGCGAAGTGGCACGAGTAGAGAAGTGAGGGCCGTGCACGCGCGACATTGCCGGCTCGTGGCGCTGCTGCTGGCGGTGGCCGCGCCGGGCGTCGTGGCGGCGGCGGATGAGGCAGCCGCCACCAAGGGCGACTGCAATGCCGACAACGAAGCCAGCTGGCCGGCGTGCCAGAAGGGCACGGTGTGCATCTGCGCCGGTGACGTCGAGTACCGGCGCGACAAGGTCATATTCAATGACCTGGTGCTGTACCAGGGCGGCAGCCCGCTGCTGGTGCGCGCGCGGCGCGCCGAGACCGCATCGACCGACACGGCCGACAGCACCTGGAACCTCTCCGGCGGAGTGAGCTCGCGGCTCGCGCAGGGCCAGCTTGCCGCGGACAACGCGACCGTGCACTTCGAAGCGAGCAACATGACCGCGGCGATGTTCGACGGCAGCCCGGCCACGTTCGAGGAAAACGCGCCGCCGGCCGGCGCCGCGGGCGCCCCGGCCACGTCGCTCGGCACGGTGCGTGGCAGCGCGCACACCATCGAGTACGACAACGTCGCCGGCGGCGAGGTGCGGTTGCGCGGCGACGTGCAGCTGTTCGACGGCTGCAAGGACATCCACGGCGAGGGCTTCGTCTACAACCTCGCGCAGAAGAGCCTCAAGAGCCTGGAGCCCGCGGCAGGCTCGGGCCGCGAGCGCGTGCGCGGCACCTTCCAGCAGAAGTGCAAGCCAGCTGCGTCGAGCCCCAACGCGACTGCACCGGTGAATCCGGGCGCGACGACGCCGCCCGCTCCACCCGCCCCCGCCCCACCCGCGGCAGCGGGCGCCACGCCGAGATCGCCGTGAGCACGCTCAGCGCCAGCGGACTCAACAAGCACTACGGCACGCGCCAGGTGGTGCGCGCGCTGTCGATGGAGATCCACACCGGCGAAGTCGTCGGGCTCCTCGGGCCCAACGGCGCCGGCAAGACCACCGCGTTCTACATGATCGTCGGCCTGGTGAAGGCCGACGGCGGCCGCATCGAGCTCGACGGGCGCGACCTGACGGCCTTGACGATCGACCAGCGCGCGCGGTTGGGGCTGGGGTACCTGCCGCAGGAGGCGTCGGTGTTCCGGCGCCTGTCGACCGCCGACAACATCATGGCGATCCTGGAGCTGGTGCCGGGCATCGACAAGCCCGAGCGCGCGCGACGCCTGGAGGAGCTGCTCGGGCAACTGCACATCACGCACGTGCGCGACACACCCGGCATGTCGCTGTCGGGTGGCGAGCGGCGGCGGGTCGAGATCGCGCGCGCGCTGGCGGCCGGACCGCGCTTCATCCTGCTCGACGAGCCGTTCGCCGGCGTCGATCCGCTGTCGGTGGCCGATATCCAGCAGATCATCCGTGACCTGGCCGCGCGCGGCATCGGCGTGCTGATCACCGACCATAACGTGCGCGAGACCCTCGGGGTGTGCGCACGCGCGTATATCGTCAATCGGGGCACTGTAATCGCTTCCGGATCCGCGGAACAAGTGCTTGCCAACCCGGAGGTGAAAGAGGTGTACTTGGGCGACACTTTCCGCCTGTAAACCCCCCGAGGCCCCGCCGCATTGCTCAAAGCTTCCCTGCAGCTCCGCCTGGGCCAATCGCTGACGATGACACCGCAGCTGCAGCAGGCCATCCGGCTGCTGCAGCTCCCGACGATCGAACTGCAGGCGCACATCCGCGAGGCCCTCGA
>DATKLZ010000110.1:0-30883 GCA_035542135.1 Steroidobacteraceae bacterium
GCAAGGCATCCTCGGGCCGTGGCTCATCGCGCACCATGTTCAGATCGTGTTTGCCGTGCCGGGCATCGTGCTCGCGACCATCTTCGTCACCTTCCCGTTCGTCGCGCGCGAACTCATTCCCTTGATGGAGGACCAGGGCACGCAGGACGAGGAAGCCGCGATCACGCTCGGCGCGAGCGGCTGGCAGGCGTTCTGGCGCGTGACGCTGCCCAACATCAAGTGGGGTTTGCTCTACGGCGTGATTTTGTGCAACGCCCGCGCGATGGGCGAGTTCGGCGCGGTGTCGGTGGTCTCGGGGCGGATCCGCGGCCTCACCAACACCATGCCGCTGCATGTCGAGATCCTCTACAACGAATACAATTTCGTCGGCGCCTTCGCCACCGCATCGGTGCTGGCGATGCTGGCGCTGGTGACGCTCGGGCTGAAGGCGATGCTCGAGCGCAGCCATCCGGAGCTGCGCGCCGGCCGGCCGGGCGATCTCGTGCCGCGCCCGCCGCAGGCTGCCGCACCATGAATCCTCAGCCCGCGACGCCGCGGAAGCAGCCGCTCGCCACCTGGCTGAGCGCCGCGAGCCTGTTGATCACCTTCGCGGCACTGGCGGCGATGGCGCTGACCTCGACGCTGGTGGTCAACCGCTTCGCGCAGCGGCAGGGACTGGCGCGCAGCGAGCTCGCCGTCAGCCTGGCGCGCGAATACCTGCGGCAGGTCAACCAGGACAACCTGGCCACGGCGCGCGCACTGGCCGCCAACCCGGCCGTGCAGCGGCTGGCGGCCGCGCCGGGATCGGCCGAGGCTGCCGCGCGCGTGCTGCGCGAGAACTGCGGGCCGCCGCGCGAGAGCGGCTGCCTGCTGGCCACGCCGCGCCAATTACTCGGCGCCGCGGGCACCAGCGCGCCCTGGGCCGAGCTTGCCGCGGCGCACGCGCGCCAGGGCGAACGCTTCGCGCTCGCGCCGCACGACGGCTCGGCCGTGCTGCTGGGCGCGGCCTACCCCGTGCCGGGCGGGAACGAGGCGGCCGTGATCGTCTTGCAGGCGCTGGACGCCGACCTGCTGCGCGAGGCCGCGCGGCAAAGCGGTGCTACGATCGGGCTGCAGAACCTGAACAGCTACCGCGCGCCGGACGCCGATCCGCTCACGCCGCTCCACACCGCGGCGCTCGGCAACGGCGACCATGCCGCCGCGCGCGTCCGCGCGCTCGACCGCTACGAGGCCAGCGCGGTGCTGCGCGACGCGGCCGGCACGCCGATCGCGCTGCTCGATGCCCAGATCCCGGCGGCCGAATTCGATCGGCCGGCGGCGCTGTACCGCCATGCGGTCATCCTGGTCGGACTGGCGCTGGCGGCGCTCGCCGGCATCGCCGGTCTCCTGGCTGGACGCTGGCTGGCCGCGCCGGTGGTACGGCTGGCCGCGATGGCGCGGCGCATCGGCCAGGGCGACTTCAGCCCGGCGGTGCCGACCGTCGTGCCGCGCGAGCTCGACCTGCTCGCGCATGCGATGGATGACATGCGGCAGAACCTCATCGAGCTGACCTCGAGGCTGCGGCGGCGCGAGGCCGAGGCGCAGGCCGTGCTGGCCGGCGTGGTCGAGGGCGTGTTCGTCACCGACACCAACCGCCACATCATGTACGCGAATGCGCAGTTCGTGCGCTCGGTTCCGGGCGCCGAAGGCGGCGTGCTCGGGCGCTTCTGCGGTGACGTGCTGCACCAGAACCTGCCGCCCGCCGAGCGGCCCTGCGAGCGCGATTGCCCGATCCTGGCCGCGCGCCGCCACGGCGCGGCGCGCGGCGCCGAGACGCTGCGCATGGCGGACGGCGCGACGCGCTCGGTCATCGTCGTCAGCGCCGCTCCCGCCGAAGGACGGCAGGTGCAGCTGCTGCGTGACGAGACCGACCTGGAGGCGGCGCGCCGCGCACGCGACAGCGTACTCGGCAACATCTCGCACGAATTCCGCACGCCGCTGGCGGCGCAGCTCGCGGCCGTCGAGATGCTGCGCGACGGGCTCGGCAAGCTCGGCGAAGCCGAGCAGCGCGAACTGCTGACGAACGTCGAACGCGGCGTGCTGCGGCTGATGCGCCTCATCGACAACCTGCTCGAGAGCGTACGCATCGAATCGGGCCAGCTGGGTATCCGCCAGCAGCGCATCGAACTCGAGGCGGTGGTCGGCGAGGCCGTGGAGCTGCTCGCCCCGTTGCTGTCGCAATCGATGCTGCGCGTCAGCGTCGATCTCGCCCCGCTCCGTGGCCGCGTGCTGCTCGGCGATGCGCAGCGGCTGCAGCAGGTGTTCGTGAACCTGCTTTCGAACGCGGCGAAATATGCTCCGGCAGGCAGCCGCATCGATGTCGGCGCAAGCGCCGGCGAGGCGGCGGCCGAGATCTGGGTCGAGGATTCGGGGCCCGGGCCGCCGGCCGGCGATCCGCAACGGCTGTTCGAACGCTTCAGGCGCGGCGGGCATCCGGAACCCGAGGCGCCCGGACTGGGCCTCGGGCTGTGGATCGTCCGCTCGATCGTCGAGCGCCACGCCGGTTCGGTGCGCGTGGAGCGCACGGCCGGGGGCCGCACGCGCTTCGTGCTGCGCCTGCCGCTCGCGGCGGGCCCTGCCGCCATCGTGGGTGCCCCGTGAAGATCCTGGTCGTCGACGACGATCCCGACCTGCGCAGCGTCACGGCCTTCGCCCTGCAGCAGGCGGGAATGCTGGTGGTGCAGGCCGATGCGCCCGCGAGCGGCCTGGCGGCGTTCCGCCGTGAACGCCCCGACCTGGCGGTGCTCGACATCAACCTGCCGGGCGGCTCCGGATTCGACCTGTGCCAGCAGATGCGGCGCGAGTCGGCGCTGCCGATCCTGATGCTGACCGTGCGCAACGAGGAGGCGGACCTGGTGCGCGCGCTCGAACTGGGCGCCGACGACTACCTGACCAAGCCCTACAGCCCGCGCACGCTGGTGGCGCGCATCAAGGCGCTGCTGCGCCGCGCGGGCAGCGCTGCCACGCAGCCGCATGCCGCGGGGGCAATCCGCCTCGACCCGGCCTCGCTCGAATTGCACGTGGGCGCCGACACGCACCGCGTCACGCCGCTGGAATCGCGGCTGCTGCAACTCCTGATCGCCAACGCCGGGCAGCCCGTCAGCGCCGATCGCCTGCTGAGCCACGTCTGGGGGCAGCGCGGTGAAGGCGACCGGCAGCTGCTCAAGCAGCTGGTGCATCGGCTGCGGCTCAAGCTCGGCGGCGCGGCCGGCGCCGCGCCCTGGCTCGAGACCGTGACCCATGTGGGCTACCGCATTCGCGTGGCGGACTGAAGCCACGCCGGCGCGGCGCCCGGCTGCGCATCCATCGGCCTACGCATTCTTACGGATGACGGCGCATGGGGCAGCGGCGAAGGTACGCGGCAACAGGCCGCGCCGCAGCCGTGGAGGATTGGGCCGTGTACAGATTTCGCCGCATCCTGGTTCCGATTCGCAAGCTGAACGTGCGCCGCAGCGTGGTCGCGGAGCGCGCCGCGCAGATCGCCGCCGGTTGCGGCGCGCGGCTCGAACTGTTCCACGACCTCTCGACGCCCGTGTACGTCGATACGCTGTACGGCGCCGGCAAATCGCTGTCCGAACAGACCCGCGCGATGCGCGCGCGGGCGCTGGCGCAACTCGAGCGGCTGGCCGCGCCGCTGCGGCAGCGCGGACTGAAGGTCACGACCGCCGCCGCCTGGGACTTCCCGCCCTACGAAGCCGTGATCCGCCGCGCGCAGGCGAGCGGCGCCGACCTGATCGTCGCGCACAAGCGCGGCCACCACCAGATGCAATCGCTCCTGGGCTACACCGACTGGGAACTGCTGCGCGCGAGCCCGGTGCCGCTGTTGCTGATCAAGACCCCGCGCCACCGCGCCCGCGCGCCGGTGCTGGCCGCGATCGATCCGCGGCAGGCGGCCGCGAAGCCCGGGCCGCTCGAGCGCGAGATCCTGCGCAACGCCGCCGCGCTCGCCGCCGCGCTGCGCGCCCCGCTGCACGCGGCGCAGGTGCAGGCCGCGTGGGCCCCGTGGGGCCGGTCGGCGGGCGAACGGCGCAACGTGCTGCTGCGCCATGCGCGCGCCGTCCGCATCGCACCCGCGCGCGTGCACCAGCTCGAGGGTTCGCCCGACGTACTGTTGCCGGCCGCGGCCCGCCGGCTGCGCGCGGGCACCGTGGTCATGGGCGCGATGAGCCGGCGCGGGCTGCAGCGCGTATTCCTCGGCAACACCGCCGAACGGCTGCTCGATGACCTGCGCTGCGACGTGCTGGTCGTCAAGCCGCCACGCTTTCCGGCGCGGCTGCCGCGCGCGCGCCGCGGCATCTTCTACCTGTCGAACCTGCCGCTGGCCTGAGCGCCGCGTGGCGCCGCCGCGCCGGGCAGCAGCACCGCGGCGCCGTTGAAGGTTCCGGCGCGCAGGTCGGCGAGCGCCTGGTTCGCCGCGGCAAGTGGGTAGGTGACCGTCGTCGTGGCCAGTGGGTGCGCGCCGGCGAAGGCGAGGAATTCCTGCGCGTCGCGCCGCGTCAGGTTGGCCACCGAGCGCAGCACGCGTTCGCCCCAGAGTATCTCGTAGGGAAAAGCCGGGATGGCGCTCATGTGGATGCCGGCGCACACCACCGTGCCGCCCGGGCGCACGGCGCGCAGCGCGGCCGGCACCAACGCGCCGACCGGCGCGAAGATGATCGCCGCGTCGAGGGGCGCAGGCGGCGGTTGCGTGGAATCGCCGGCCCACGCCGCGCCCAGCTCGCGCGCGAAGCGGGCCGCCGCCGCGTCGCCCGGCCGCACGAACGCATGGACCTGCTGGCCGCGCAGGCGCGCCACCTGCGCGACCAGGTGCGCGGCCGCGCCAAAGCCGTACAGCCCCAGCCGCGCCGCGGGGCCCGCGGCCTGCAGCGCGCGCCAACCGATCAGTCCTGCGCACAGGAGCGGTGCCGCTTCGGCGTCGCCGTAACGATCCGGCAGTGCAAACGCGTAGCGCGCATCGACGAGCGCCTGCGTGGCGAATCCGCCATCGATGCTGCAGCCGGTGAAGCGCGCGTCCGGGCACAGGTTCTCCTCCCCGCGCCGGCAGTACTCGCATTCGCCGCAGGTCCAGCCGAGCCAGGGCACGCCGGCGCGATCGCCGACCCGCCATCCGCTGACGCCGGCGCCGATGGCCGTGACGCGGCCGACGATCTCGTGGCCGGGCACGACCGGCAACCGCGCCGCCGGCAATTCCCCATCGACGAGGTGCAGGTCGGTGCGGCACACGGCGCAGGCCTGCACGGCGAGGCGCAGCTGGCCCGGGCCTGGCGCAAGCGGCGCGCGCTCGACCACCCGCAGCGGTTCACCCACCTGCTCGAACACGCAAGCGCAATCACCCATGCGGCACACAATAGCCCAAGTCCGGTAAAATTGAGGCTGGCCCCGCGGCCGCGCTATGCTGGCAAGGCCTCCGCGCCTGCCGGGCGGTGTCGGGCCGTGACATAAGAAGAGGATTCCATGCCAACCCGATCGCGACTGCATGTTCCGGCGCCTCCGGCGCGCCCCGGCCAGCCTCCGGATTTCAGTTACCTGCAGCTCTCGCCGGCCGGCGCCGTGGCCCGGCCGGAAATCACGGCCTCGTGGCGCGATTCCATGCCAGCCGCGACCGGGCTGATCCGCGTGCTCGACGACCAGCACCGCGCGGTCGGGCCGTGGAACCCGCGCCTCGAGGCCGCGGACCTGCAGGTGGGCCTGCGGCACATGCTGCTGACGCGCCTCTTTGATGATCGCATGGTGCGCGCACAGCGCCAGGGCAAGCTGTCCTTCTACATGAAATCGACCGGCGAGGAAGCCGTGTCGGTCGCGGCCGGCATGGCGCTGCAGCCCGGCGACATGCTGTTCCCGGCCTATCGCAACCAGGGCCTGCAGGTCGTGCGCGGCCGCCCGCTGGTCGACCTGATGTGCCAGCTGCTGTCGAACACGCGCGACATGTGCAAGGGCCGGCAGCTGCCGGTGATGTACCACTCGGCCGCGGCCAACCTGTTCTCGATCTCCGGCAACCTCGCGACGCAGTTCCCGCAGGCGGTGGGCTGGGCGATGGCCGCGGCGATCAAGGGCGAGGAACACATCGCGGCGACCTGGACCGGCGAAGGCAGCACGGCCGAGGCGGATTTCCACTACGCGCTGCTGTTCGCATCGGTCTACCGCGCGCCGGTGATCCTCAACGTCGTCAACAACCAGTGGGCGATCTCCACTTTCCAGGGCACGGCGGGCGGCGAGCAGAATTCGTTCGCGGCACGCGGCCCCGCGCACGGGTTGCCTGGGCTCCGCGTCGACGGCAACGATTTCCTCGCCGTCTACGCGGCCACGCGCTGGGCCGCGGACCGCGCACGCACCGGCGGGGGCGGCACGCTGATCGAACTCGTCACGTATCGCGCCGGCGCGCATTCGACCAGCGACGATCCGACGCGCTACCGGCCGAAGAACGAACCCGAGGCCTGGCCGCTCGGCGATCCGATTGCGCGGCTCAAGCAGCACCTGATCACGCTGGGCGAATGGTCGGATGCCCGCCACGCGGCGCTGAGCGAGGAACTCGACGCGCAGGTCAGCGCGGCGTGGCAGGAAGCGATCACCTACGGCACCCTCACCGACGGCCCGCGCCTCGACCGCGACCTGATGTTCGAAGACGTATTCAAGGATCTGCCCGAACACCTGCGGCGCGAGCGCGAGCTGCTGCGCGCCGAAATCGCCGCCGCGACCTGAGCCTTAGCGCCATGGCCAAGATGAACATGATCCAGGCACTGAACTCCGCGATGGATATCGCCATGGGGCGCGATCCGTCGGTGGTGGTGCTGGGCCAGGACGTGGGTTTTTTCGGCGGCGTGTTCCGCGTCACCGACGGGCTGCAGCGCAAGTACGGCGAGCATCGCGTGCTCGACACGCCGATCGCCGAAGGCGGCATCATCGCCGCGGCGATCGGCATGGGTGTGAACGGCCTGCGCCCCGTTGCCGAAGTGCAGTTCGCCGATTACGTGTATCCGGCCTACGACCAGATCGTCAGCGAACTCGCACGGCTCCGTTATCGCAGCGCCGGCGACTTCTTCGCGCCGGTCACGGTGCGCATGCCCTGTGGCGGCGGCATCCGCGGCGGCCAGACGCACTCGCAGAGCCCCGAGGTGCTGTTCGCCCACGTCTGCGGCCTCAAGGTGGCGATGCCCTCGAACCCGTATGACGCCAAGGGGCTGCTGATTGGCGCGATCGAAGACGATGACCCGGTGATCCTGCTGGAACCCAAGCGCCTGTACAACGGACCGTTCGACGGCGATCCGAACAAGCCGGCGGTGCCGTGGAGCGCGCATCCGAAGGGCGAAGTGCCGGCCGACCACTACGCCGTGCCGTTCGGGCGCGCGGAGATCGTGCGCGCCGGCTCGCAGGTCACGATCATCGCCTACGGCACGATGGTGCATGTGGCCGAGGCGGCCGCGCAGGCGTTGAAGCTCGATGCGGAGATCATCGACGTGCGCAGCCTCGTGCCACTCGACGTCGACACGCTCTGCAACTCGGTCTGCAAGACCGGCCGCTGCGTGATTGCGCACGAAGCCACGCGCTTCGCCGGCTTCGGCGCCGAGCTCGCCGCGACGGTGATGGAACACTGCTTCTGGAACCTCGAGGCGCCGATCCAGCGCGTCGCGGGCTGGAACACGCCCTACCCGCACGCGTTCGAATGGGAATACTTCCCCGGCCAGGCGCGCGTCGCGATGGCCCTGAAGGCCGTCATGGAGCCCAAATGAGCGTGCATGTCTTCAAGCTGCCGGATCTCGGCGAAGGCACGGTGTCGGCGGAAGTCGTCAACTGGCTCGTCAAGCCCGGCGACGTGCTGAAGGAAGACCAGCCGCTCGTGGAGATGTCGACCGACAAGGCGGTGGTCGAGATACCGGCGCCGGTCAGCGGCCGGGTGCTGACGATCACCGGCAAGCCGGGCGATGTGATCGCGGTCGGCGCCGAGCTGGCCACCTTCGATACCGCGCTCGCCGGCGCCACGCCCGCTGCCGACACGAAGCCGGCGGCCGCTGCAGCCGTGGCCGGCGCCTCCGCCGCGCAGCCGCCGCACCGACCGGTGGCGGCGCCCGCCGGTGAGGCGGCGCAGGTGCGCGCCTCGCCGGCCACGCGACGCCGCGCGCAGGAGGCCGGCGTCGACCTCGCGCGCGTGGCGGGCAGCGGCACGAGCGGGCGCATCACGTCCGAGGACCTGCAGGCCGCCATTGCGGCGCGCGGCGCCCCGGCGGGCGGCGCTCCGCAGCCCGGCGCTGCACAGGCGGGTGCCGCCAGGCCGGCGCCCGCCAAGGGCGCGACCGCGGCCGAGGTCGAGGAGATCCCGGTGATCGGCATCCGGCGCGTGATCGCGCAGCGCATGAGCGAGGCGGCGCGCAGCATCCCGCATTTCTCCTACGTCGAGGAGGTCGACATCTCGGCGCTGCACGCGATGCGCGAGCACCTGAACGCCACGGCGCCCAAGGGCGCCGCGCCATTGAGCTACCTGCCGTTCATCGTCGCGGCGCTGGTGCGCGCGCTGCAGCGCTATCCGCAGTGCAATGCCCACTACGACGCCGCGCGCGAGGTCGTGCTGCGGCATCGCGCCGTGCACGTCGGCATCGCCACGCAGACCAGCGAAGGGCTCAAGGTGCCGGTGGTGCGCAACGCCGATCAGCTCAAGCTCCGGGCGCTGGCCGCCGAGATCGGCCGCGTCACTGCCGCGGCGCGCGACCGATCGGCCAAACGCGAGGAACTGGGCGGCTCGACCATCACGGTGACGAGCCTCGGCAAGCTCGGCGGCATCGCCAGCACGCCGATCATCAACATGCCCGAGGTCGCCATCATCGGCGTGAATCGCGCGGTGGAACGGCCGATGGTCGTCGCCGGCGCCATCGCGATCCGGCGCATGATGAACCTGTCATCGTCCTTCGATCACCGCTTCGTCGACGGCGCGGACGCCGCCGGGCTGATCCAGGCGCTGCGCGACCTGCTCGAGCACCCGGCGACGATCTTCATCGCCGAGTAGCGCCGCGCGGCTCAGCCGGCTTCGAGCCGCGGGCTGTCGTGCGTGAAGGCCTGCACGCAACCGATCAGCGCCGGATACTTGGCCGTGATCACGTACACCGGGATCGCGCTGAGGAAGCCGCGGAAGCGTCCCTTGGCCTCGAAGCTCGGGCGGAACGGCGAGACGGCGAAATATTCGCCCAACCGCGGCACGATGCCGCCGCCGATGTAGACGCCGCCGCGCGCACCGAGCGTCAGGGCGAGATTGCCGGCAACGTTGCCGAGCCAGCCACAGAACAGCTGCACGGTCTCGCGGCACCGCGCGTCCTCGCCCGCGAGCGCGCGGCGCGTGATCTCGCCGGCTTCGAGCGGATCGGCCGTCGCGCCATCGAGCTCCGCCAGCGTGCGGTAGAGCAATGCCAGTCCGTCGCCGCACAGCACGCGTTCGGCCGATACGTGCTGGTAGCGGCGATGCAGGGCGCTGACCACCGCCATCTCGCGCGGCTCGACCGCGGGGAGCGTGGCGTGCCCGCCCTCGCCCTGCAGCGCGAGCCAGCGCTTGCCGGCGCGCAGGAGCCCGGAAACGCCGAGGCCGGTGCCCGGGCCGATCACCGCGATCGGCGCGCCGGCCAGCGGTGCCGCCCCGCCGACCTGGTAGCGCTCCGCCGCGGCCAGCTGCGGCACCGACAGCGCCAGCGCCGTGAAGTCGTTCAGGAAGATCAGCTGCTTGAGCTTGAGCGCGCGGCGCGTCACGGCGGCGGAGAAATCCCAGCCGTTGTTGGTCAGCGCGATGCGGTCCTCGAGCAGCGGCCCGGCCACGGCAAAGGCCGCGACGCGCGGCACCGGCACGGCGTTCGCGGCGCGGAGCCCTTGCAGGTAGCGGGCCGCCGCCGCCGCCGGCCCCTCGAAATCGGCGCACTTGAGCACCTGCTCGGCGTGCAGCGCATCGCGGTACCAGACACCGAAGCGCGCATTGGTGCCACCGATATCGGCCACCAGCAGCGAGGCGTCGGCGTTGCCTCGCCGCGGGGCGCGGGGTGCGGCACTCATTCAGAACATCGAATGGTCATTGGCGGATTGTTCCGGGATGGCCTGCAGCACGTCCCAATGCTCGACGATCTTGCCGTGCTCGACGCGGAAGATGTCGACCGCCGCCAGGCCCGAGCCGCGTTCGCGGTCGGCGCTGGTCAGCACATAGCGCGAGTGCACGGCCACCAGGTCGCCCTGCGCCACGGTGCGCTTCACCTCCTGGCGCAATTCCGGGTACAGCTCGTGCGTGTACTTCGTCAGCGCGCGCACCGCGCCGTCGACGCCGTCGGCCACCTGCGGATCGTGCTGGCGGTAGCTCGTGCCGACGTAGAGCTTGAAGGCCTGTTCGACTTCGTGCTTGTTGAACACGGTGTCGAGGAAGGCGAGCACGACCGCCGCGTTCTGCTGCGCACGCATCGCGCGCAGCGCGCCGTTGCTGGCGCAGGAGGCCAGCAGGCAGGCGGCGGCGCTCACGGCCAGCGCGGCGGCTGCCGCGCGCCCTGTCCGCCTGCCTGGGAATCGCGCCGGGTCCACGGATCGGAAGATTACCCATTCGCGCCGCACCCGCAAGCCCCCGCGGCGCACGCGGCGGCCTCAGGCACGCCCCGCGCGCGGCGGCTGCGGGTGGAACTGGTAACGGGCCATGCCGGCGAGCGCGCCGTCGTTGTTCCAGCTCCACTCGGCGAACGAGACCAGGCCCTCGCTGTCGGTGGTGACGATCGTCGAGCAACGCGTGCCGTAGGCCTCGCCACGGATGAACGCGCTCGAGAGCATGCGTTCCATCGCCAGGCTCACGCCCGTGCGCGGCAGCTCCTCGTCGGCCGCAGGCTCGGCATCACGCAGCAGGTCGAGCATGGCGGCAGCCTTGGGCAACTCATCGAGCGCCGCCGCAAGCCGCGACTTGGCCTGGCGGACCTTGGGCCAGGGCGTATCGAGCAGGTGGTTCGACAGCGCGTAGACACCAGGCCCGAGCGTGCGCGCCGCACCGGTCGTGCTCTCGTAGATGCCGAGTTCCCGGCCGTCGCTGCACAGCATGTTGAACGGATTGCAGCCCCGCCCGAGCCGCTCGATTTCGCGCAGGCCCTGCGCAGTCGGCCAATCGGCCTCGAGGAAGGCCGTGACCAGGCGGCCGCGGCTCGGCGCGTCGGCCACCGCGGCGGCGGCGCCGTCGCGGAAATTCGTCAGTGCCGCGAATCGCCCGCTGCGCGTCACGCCCAGCCAGGTGCCGCCCGCCTGCAGGTCGCGCCCGGCCAGGATGCCCGACTCGCCCGGCCACCAGTCAGCCTCGGCCGTGGGCCGGCCGAAATACTCGTCGCGGTTGGCGGCCACGACGCACGGAAATTTCGGTTGCACCTGCCACGCGACCAGTATGAGGCACATGGCTGCGGGTCTAGTGCGCGGCCGCGGGCCGGCGCTGCTGCAGGAGCCACTCGTACAATCGCGGGTCGGCGTAGGCCTGGTCCCACACGTCATGGCCGACATCGGGGTACACCGAGATCCTGGCGTTGCCGCCGCAGGCGTTGATCGCCTCGACCATGTCCTGGTCTTCCTTGACCGGCACCGAATCGTCGAGCGCGCCGTGGAAGGCCCACACCGGCACGTGCTTGAGCCTGCAGGCATCGCCGGGCTCCCAGCGCCCGCACACCGGCGCGATCGCGGCGAAACGCTCGGGGTTGCGGCTCGCCCAGCCGTAGCTCCAGATGCCGCCGAGGCTCAGCCCCGTCAGGTACACGCGGTCGCGGTCGATCGGGAGCCGTGCCAGCAATTCATCGAGCATGCCATCGAGCTCGTCCGGGTCGAACCGCTCGCCGCTCGCCGATTGGGGCGAGGCGACGATGAACGGGAAATCGGCCCGCGCGGCGACGAAGTTCGGTGGCCCGTGTGCCTTGACCTTCCCGAGATCGTCGCCCGCCTCGCCCGAACCGTGCAGGAAGACCAGCAGCGGATAGCGCGTCGGCCCGCGCGGCTGGAATCCCGCCGGCAGGAACAGCAGGAATTTCCCGCTGACGACCCGCGTCACGCGCGCATGGTAGACCTGCGGGTGCTGGCCCGCATCGAGCAGCCAGCCGCCGTGGGCGCAACCGGCGAGCGCCATGGCGAGAGCCGGCACCGCGATCCATTTCAGCGTGCGCATGGAGCGCAAGGTGCCATAATCGGCCACGGAAGGTAAGCACCATGCACCGCATTCTCCTGCTGATCGCGCTCCTCGCGCCCACGCTGCTCCGGGCCGCCGACGCGCCGCGCACCGTGCCGCTGGCGCTGCGGCCGGATGATGCCATCGCCACCGGCAACGAATGGCTGGCCCTGCCGGACATCCGCGCAACCGATGGCGCACTGATGAGCTTCAACGCACTGTCGATGCGCGACCGCGGCCTGCTGCAGGCGAGCGGCGAATCCGCGCGGCCGGTGCTGGAGCCCTACTTCCAGGCCGACGGCAAGCCGCTGGCCTGGCACGATCCGGACTGGCGGCTGCTCGAATACTGGATCCCGCAGGCCCGCCAGAGCATCGACGGCCTCGAGCTCACCCTCACCTGGTGCGCGCCGAACGGCTCCCGCGCGGCTTTCGTGCGCTTGACGGCGACCAACCACCGCGCCGTGCCCGCGCCGGTGACCCTGGGCGTGAAGGCCTCGTTCGGACGCCTGAGCCGCGTCACGTACGTGCCGGTCGCGCTGCGCGGCGAGCGCACGATCGGACCCTCGCCGTGGGTCGATCCGGGCGAGGTGTTCAGCTACATCACGCACGACACGCAGTTCGCGTGGGCGCTGGTGCACCCGGGCTCCGTCGCCACCACGGCCACGCCGCCCCTGTCGCTGTCGCCCGAAGCGAATGCCGCGCACGCGATCGTGCTCCAGCCGGGCGAGAGCACCGAGGCGCTGTACGTGCTGGCGCCGGGCCTCGAGGAATTCAGCGCCGCGCACAATGCGCGCGCGTTGCGCGAGATGCTCGACCGCTCCGGGTCGGACGCGATCATCGCCGCGGCCGCGGCCTGGTGCCGGGCGCGCACTCGCACCACCGGCCGCGCCGACCTCGACCTGCTGATGAACCGCAATTTCCTGTTCACCGCGATGTATGCCTGGGGCCGCACCATCGACACCGAACAGCTCGTCGGTGTCACCTCGCGCAGCCCGCGCTACTACGTGTCGGCCGCGTACTGGGACCGCGATGCGATGCTGTGGAGTTTTCCCGGCCTGCTCGACATCGATCCGCAACTGGCGCGCGACGCGCTCGAGTACGCGCTGACCCTGCAGCTGCGCAACACCGGCACGCACAGCCGCTTCATCGACGGCGTCGTGCTCGAGGACGGCTTCCAGCTCGATGAGGCGGTGGCGCCGCTGGTGGCGCTCGGCGCCTACCTGCGCGCCACCGGCGATGCCGCATTCGTGGGCGCGCACCGCGAGGCGATCGCGCTGCTGCGCGACCGGCTGCTCGGGCGCTACGACGCCGCGGTCGGCCTGTACTCCTCGCTGCAGGATTCGCAAGACGAGTACCAGAAGCTGCCATTCATCACCTACGACAACGTGCTCGCCTGGCGGGCCCTGACGGAACTGTCGGCGCTGTACGGCGCGCTGCGCGACGACGCGGCGGCGGCCGACATGAAGCGCCGCGCGGCTTCGCTCCACGCGGCGATCATGGCGCACGCCGTGACCGGCACGGCGCCCGGCGCAGGCGGCACGATCTTCGCCTCGGCCACCGACGGCGCGAATTTTGCGACCACCGACATCCCGCCCGGTTCGCTGATGAAGCTGCCGGCGCTCGGCTTCATCGCCGAGGATGATCCGCTGTTCCGCCGCACCTACGATTGGCTGCACTCGCCCAACTACCGGTATTCGTATTCCGACCGCCGCTACGGCCTGCCGGGCAGCTACCGCCTGCCGATCACGACCTCGTGGGTGATCGCCGACGAATTGCGGCTCAAGCGCGGGCACGATCGCGCGGCGGAGATCCTGCTGGCGAGCCCGTGGGATGGGGGCATCGTCTCGGAGGGCATCGATCCCGACACCGCCCGCATGGACTATGCCGGGCGCGCCTTCGCGACCGCCGCCGGCTACGTGGCGCATGCCCTCTGCGACTCGGCCTGCCTCAAGCGCTGATCCGCCGCGCGAGTCGCGAATTGACAGCGCCACCATGCAGCCCATAGCATGATGTAAACGTTTACGATGCACATAAAATGCGAATAAACATGCACGCTGCCCGACACGCCCCAGGCTTCCTCGGCATCACCCTCGCCGCATCCTTGATCGCCGCGCTGGCGCTGCGATCGTTCCCCGCCGACGCGCTGCAGCCTCCTGCGCCGCCGCTGCATACCGGGCTGTACGACCCGGCGATCGAGGCCAGGGTCGAAGCCCTGCTGAAGAGGATGACGCTCGATGAGAAGGTCGGGCAGCTGGCGCAATATTCGGCCGGCCAGCCGACGGGCCCCGGCACCGGCCGCACCGATTACAACGACATGCTCGCGCACGGCCAGATCGGCGCGCTGTTCAACATCTCCACGGCGCGCGAGACCAACGCCTACCAGCACATCGCGGTCGAGAAATCCCGCCTGCACATCCCGGTGGTGTTCGGGCTCGACGTGATCCACGGCTTCCGCACCGAATTCCCGATCCCGCTCGGCCTCGCCTCGAGCTGGGACCCTGCCCTGGTCGAGCAGGCGGCGCGGGTCGCCGCGCGCGAGGCCTCGGCCACGGGTATCCGCTGGACCTTCTCGCCGATGGTCGACATTGCGCGCGATGCGCGCTGGGGCCGCATCGCCGAAGGCGCCGGCGAGGATCCATTCCTCGGTTCGGCCATGGCCGTTGCCTATGTGCGCGGCTACCAGGGCGAAAGGCTCGATGCCCCCGACAGCATCGCAGCCTGTGCCAAGCACTACGTCGGTTATGGCGCTACCGAGGGCGGCCGCGAATACAACAGCACCGAGATCTCCGAACACACGCTGCGCCAGTACTACCTGCCGCCGTTCCACGCGGCCGTCAACGCCGGCAGCGCGACCATCATGAGCGCGTTCAATTCGCTCAACGGCGTGCCCTCCTCGGCCAATCCGTTCACGCTGACCCAGGTGCTGCGCAACGAATGGGGATTCCGCGGCGTCGTCGACAGCGACTGGACCGCCGTCGCGGAGCTGGAGGCGCACGGCATCGCCAATGACGGCGCCACGGCCGCGCGCAAGGCTTTCCTGGCCGGCGTCGACATGGACATGGTCTCCAGCCTCTACCACGACCATCTCGCCGACCTGGTGCGCTCCGGCCAGGTGCCGATGGCACGGCTCGATGAGGGCGTGCGGCGCGTGCTGCGGCTGAAATTCGCGCTCGGCCTGTTCGACCACCCGTATGTCGACGAATCGCAGGAGGCCGGCGCGATGCTGCGCCCCGAGTACGTGCAGCTCGCGCGCACCGCAGCCGAGCGCTCGCTGGTGCTGCTGAAGAACGCGCCCGCCGCGAACGGCGCGCCGGTGTTGCCGTTGCCGTCCGGTGCGCACGACATCGCGTTGATCGGTCCGCTCGCGGATGATCCGCCGAACATGCTCGGCTCCTGGGCGGGCCTCGGCAAGGCGCAGGATGTCACCTCGCTCCACAGCGCGCTGGCCGCGCGCGTCGGCGAATCGCACCTGCTGCATGCACGTGGCGCCGGCATCCTGGACGGCACCGAGGCCGACATCGCCGATGCGGTCGCGACCGCCGGGAAAGCCGACGTGGTCATCCTCGCGCTCGGCGAGGACGCCGGCACGATGACGGGCGAGGCGGCCTCGCGCACCTCGCTGGGGCTCCCCGGACACCAGCAGCAGCTGCTCGAACGCGTCGTCGCCACCGGCAAGCCGGTGGTGCTGATCGTGTTCAGCGGCCGGCCGCTGACGCTCCCGTGGGCCTTCGAGCATGTGCCCGCCGTGCTGGCGGCGTGGTTCCCGGGCATCCAGGCGGGCCCGGCGATCGTCGACACGCTGTTCGGCGATGCGAATCCGAGCGGCCACCTCGTGGTGAGCTGGCCGCGCAGCGTGGGCCAGGAGCCGCTGTACTACAACGCGCTCAACACCGGCCGCCCGGCCGATAGATTCGATCTGTCGAAGCCCGCGGTCGGCGGAGGCGATGACAAGTACGTTTCCCGTTACATCGACCAGCAGAACAGCCCACAGTATCCCTTCGGCTACGGGTTGTCCTACACGAGCTTCGGCTATGGCCCGGTCTCGCTCAGCGCCCATGAGCTGAGCGCCGCGGCGCTGGACCAGGCGCTGCACGGGGCTGCGGGCGCGCACGTGCTGAGCGCCAGCGCCGAGGTGACCAACACCGGCACGCGCGCCGGCGTCGAGGTCGTGCAGCTGTACGTCGGGCTCCGGGGCACGAGCGTCGCGCAGCCCGTGCGCGCCCTCGCCGGTTTCCAGCGCGTCTCGCTGGCGCCTGGCGAGACGAAGCGCGTCAGCTTCGAACTCGGCCCCGAGGCCTTCGCCCTGTGGAATGCCGACCAGAAATTCGCTGTCGAACCGTCCGCCGCCCGCGTGTGGATCAGCCCGGATTCGGCGCGCGGCACCCCGGTGGAACTCCAGATCGTTCGTTGAGCCGCGGCGGCGGGAATGCTGCCTAAGCGATTGATTTCCGGTCGTTAAGAGCTTAAATTGATCCTCTCCTTCAGGGGATTGGGGGAAGGGGTTGGCAGCAACGATCAAGGACGTGGCGTTGCGCGCGCGCGTGTCGACGGCATCCGTCTCCCGCGTGCTGAACGGGAGCGGCGCCGTCACCGAACTGACCCGCCAGCGCGTGCTGCGCGCCGCACAGTACCTGCGCTACACCCCGCACGAGGCCGCACGGAGCCTGATCACCCGCCGCACGCGCACGATCGGCGTGCTGCTACCCGACATCCACGGCGAATATTTCTCGGAGCTGATCCGCGGCATCGACCGCGCGGCGCGCGCCCACAACCTGCACCTCCTGGTATCGAGCTCGCACGGCGATGCCGGCGAAGCGGCGCTGGCACTGCGCGCCATGAATGGACGCGTGGACGGCGTGCTGGTCATGTCCCCTTACCTGGACGCGAAGTCGCTGGACGCCGCGCTGCCGCCGACGCTGCCCGCCGTGCTGCTCAATACGCCCGAGGAAGCCGGCCGCGCTCCGGCCTTCGTCATCGACAACTTCGGCGGCGCGCGCAGCATGGTCGAGCACCTGCGTTCGCTCGGCCACCAGCGCATCGCGCACATCGCCGGGCCCGACGGCAACTACGAATCCGCCGAACGCCTGCGCGGCTTCGAAGCGGCGCTCGGACCCGCGCTGGCCGCGAAGGCGCTGGTGCTGGCGGGTAATTTCACCGAGGAATCCGGTTACCAGGCCGGCCGGAGGCTGGCCGCCGCGCAGGCGCGGCCCAACGCCGTTTTCGCGGCCAACGACATGATGGCCATCGGCTGCCTGC
Source organism: Steroidobacteraceae bacterium (assembly GCA_035542135.1). Taxonomy (GTDB): domain Bacteria; phylum Pseudomonadota; class Gammaproteobacteria; order Steroidobacterales; family Steroidobacteraceae; genus FEN-1191. Next base: position 17,411 of record DATKLZ010000110.1, read on the forward strand.
TGGCCCTGCGCGATGCGGGCGTGCGCGTGCCCGAAGGCATCGCACTCGCCGGGTTCGACGACATCCCGATCGCGCGTTACATCAGTCCGCCACTGACCACGGTACGCGCGCAGACCACGGAGCTCGGGCAGCAGGCGCTCGAGGAGCTGGCGCGTGCGATCGCGGAGCCGGGCAGCACGCAGCCCGAACGGCGCACCTTGAGCACGCAACTGGTGATCCGCGAGTCGTGCGGCAGTGGCAACCGGTGAATCGCCCGCAGCGGGCTCCTACATGGGCTTGGCTCGACAGAATCTGTCGATGAACTGCTGGTGCGAGGGCATGACATTGAGATTGGACTGGATGACCTTTTCCACCTGATTCAGGAACGGCTCGAGGTCCTTTTCCGGGAAGGTATTGATGACCGGCGGATAATCTTCCGGAATGATGCCTTGCCCGATCATGACCTGGACCCAGCTGGGCACCGAGAACAGATCGCCTGATTTCGGGTATATGCGCGCGCTCTCCCTGAACAGATCCATGGTCTCCTGCAGGCTGGCGGGGATTTCCATGGTCCGGCAATGAGCCCAGAAAGGCGTGTCTTCGCGGGTCGATGCGCGGTAGTGGAGAATCAGGAAGTCCCGGATGTTCTCGAACTCGAAGGTGATCTGCTTGTTGTACAGCGCCTGCAGATGGGGACTCATGTCCTTGCGGGGGAAACTGAGTGCGAGCTTGGCGATGCCGATCTGGATCAAGTGTATGGCTGTTGATTCCAGCGGTTCGAGGAAACCAGCCGACAGGCCAATGGCCACGACATTCTTTCTCCACGGTTCGGGCCTGAATCCAGCCGTGAAGGGAATCTTCCTGGGCTCGGCCAATGGCTTGCCATCGAGGCCGGCCAGGAGCTCCTTCCGGACGTCGTCGTCACTGATGAACGCGCTCGAATACACGTAGCCATTTCCGACGCGGTGCTGCAGCGGTATGCGCCACTGCCACCCGGCCGACTTGGCTGTCGAGCGCGTGTAGGGGACGGGCGGCTCGACATTGCTGCAGGGCACCGCCATGGCCCGGTCACACGGGAGCCACTGGGTCCAGTCGCGGTAGGGTGACTTGAGCGTCTCTCCGATCAGGAGTCCCCTGAAGCCGCTGCAATCAATGAAGAAATCCGCCGAGAGTTCCTCGCCGGTGGCGAGCTTCACGCTCCTGATGAACCCATTGCCAGGGTCCTGGATCACCTCGACGACCTTGCCCTCGACACGCCTGACGCCGGCCCGCTCCGACAAGGTACGCAGGTAGCGCGCATAGAGTGACGCGTCGAAGTGATACGCGTAGGCGATGTCGGCGAGCGGCGAGTTCTTGGGCGCATCGACTGGCGTCGCCATGAACTTGTTGGCGCGGGCCGCGAGGACGTTGAACGAGTACCGGGCAAGGTCTCCGCCAATCCCCTTGAGCCTGGCGCGGGTCCAGAAGTGGTGGAAGGGATGTGTATCGACGTCATATCCGAGCGTGCCGAAGCCGTGGATATAGGCGTCGCCCTTCTTTCCCCAGTCGACGAATTCGATGCCCAGCTTGAACGTGCCCTGGGTCTCGCGCACGAACTCCACTTCGTTGATGCCGACGAGCGTGTTATGCGCCTTGATGTGGGGAATCGTCGCTTCACCGACGCCGATGGTCCCGATGTCGTCTGACTCCACCAGCGTCAATTGCACCTGGGAGCCCAGGAGCTTCGAGAGTGCGCTGGCGGCCATCCATCCAGCCGTTCCGCCACCGACGATCAGTACCTTGGCAACCGGCTCCGCGCTCATCTGGCGTGCCCCTCAGATCGAATGATTGCCAGTCAATATACAGGACGGCGTGCGTCTCGACGTTGAGCCGCCGCAATCCAACGGGCGCAGAAAAGAAAAGGGCGGAGTGATCGGCCGCTCGCCAGTCACTCCGCCCTGAATCACCCGGTACAGTTTACCAGCTGAAACCTGCCGTGATCTTCAGCGTGCGAGGCACTCCGAGGATCGGCCCGCCGTCCTTGTTGTACTTGACTATCGGGTTTGCAGGATAATTCCACGTCACGCTCTCGGCGCCCGGATCCCAGATCATCGTGTTCGTCACGTTGAGGATATCAAGCCTCAAGTACGCCTTGGCGAGTCGCGACACCTGGAAGTTCTCGGTCACCGCGAGATCCAGGTTGCGTTCCCCCAGGGTCCCCGAGGGGCGCCCAGAGCCTGCGACCAGCCAGTTGTTCCAGTCCTTCGGGTCGGTGCTGCCGCCATTGCACTGCAAGACACTACCGCAACTCGTCGAGAACGTTGCCCCAATGGGCGTCGCCAACGTGAGCTTGCCGCTGAAGATCAATCCCCACGGCCCGTCGATCGAGCCGGTCGTCACCAGGCGGTGCCGCGCGACGACGGGGCTGGACAGCAGCGGGAATGCATAAGGCGTCGCGAAATCGAACTGGTACAGATTTCCGGTGTTATAGCTGTAGTCGTCCGACACCCTGGCGTTCGAGTAGGTGTACGCGAAGTGCACGGTCCAACCCGATTCCTTGGTGTACGGCTTCTCGGCGGAGATCAACACCTGCGTGTTCTTGTCGCGAGCGGCGTTGTCCCAGAGGACCAGGTTGGCGTTGGCGCCCGGCGGGAATCCCTGCGGCTTGAAGTTATTGCTGCACCAGGCCGGAGCGTAGCCATCGGATGTACCCCAGCCGCAATTGGCGAGGTATCCACCCGCGGCGTTCCGGAACCCGAGCCAGCCGACCAGGCGGTTGTAGCTGTCGACTTCGGACAGCGCGACGCTGGTGTTCCAGCCGCCCAGCTGGTTTCGCATGCCAATCGTGAACTGGTCCGAATACGGCATCTTGATGTGGTTATTGACCACGTCGAGTTCGCTGTAGAACGCGTTCTGGCTGAGCGTCTGGATGCCCGCCAGCGTCGAATAACTGTCGTTCCACGTGAGGCAGCCATTGTCGCCAGGCTGGCAGCTGCCCGAATACAGCGGGTCGTTGAACGTGGCCGTGACGCTGTTGGCGGTCTTGGTGGATTCAAAAGCCAACTTCTGGAATTCATTGATGTCGTAGCTGCGGCCCCAGCCACCAAAGATGACGTGCTTCTGGTCACCGTTCAGGTCGAACGAAAGCCCAAGGCGCGGCTGGAAGTTGTTCGCCGGCGGCTTGCGGTTTGACCCGTTGCTGATGTAATCGCCGATGTTGATGCCACCCTTCGCGAGCGCCTCCGCGTAAGACTCGCCGGGGGTGCCACCACCAGCCGCCGGATAGTCGGCAGCCAGCGCGTCGGTCAGGATGGACGGCGTGATGTGATTCTTCCAGAAATCGAGGGCGTCGTAGTCCCAACGCAGGCCGATGTTGGCCTGCAAGCGCGGCGTGATCTGCCAGTCGTCCTGGGCGAACAGGCCGTACTGGTGGTCTCCGTAGCTCAGGGCGGGATTTCCGAAAGACCCAACCAGCGGACTGTAGGAAGCCTGATACGGCGTCGGGTCCACCCCTGTTGGGCTCACGAGGTAGGTATAGGACACGCCTTGTCCCTGGACCTGAGAGCCGAACGTGAGCGCCGAATGCTTGAACCCCGCCTTGATCGTGTGGCGGCCCGCGAATTCAATGTCGTTCCACGTGATCGAATCGGCGAAGGTGACGCCCTTCTGGGATTCGTTGTGCACGCCACTGGGCCCGATTCCGCCGACCTGGATCAGCAGCTGGGGACCATTGTTCAGGTAATTGTAGATGCGCTGGGGATTCTCCGAATCTGGCGATGACCCGTTGGAGGCATCCTGATAGGACAGCGACAGGTCATTGGTCCAGCCATCCGCGAAGTGCTGCCAGCGCAGGTTGACCCGCTCGTTCTTGTTGGTGACCTGCGAAGCGGCACTGGCTGCGGTTTGTCCCGCGGCACCGGAGACCGAAGTCTCGTGGCGATGCAAATCCCACAATTCCAGGCGATCGTTTGAGCTGGGCTCCCAATCGAGCTTGGCGAAGAACAGCGTCTCCTTGAACGGATTGCTGGTGGGACCAAATTGCGAGGCCACGTCGGGTGGCAGCAACGCCTGGGCCTGCGATGTCGTCAGGCCACTCGATGAGGCCGGGAACACGGTGTTCGGGAGCTGGAGGTTCTTGTTCTCCAACGTGGCAAAGAAATGCATCTTGTCGGTAATGATCGGGCCGCCGAACGAGACGCCATACTCGTAGGTCTTGCCGGGCTTCTTTTCTCCCGCAACTACCTCGGCCGGAATCTTCGCTCGCAGGCTATCGCTCGTGTAATTTGCAAAGGCATCTCCGCTGAAGGTGTTCGTCCCGGATTTCGTCTGGGCCACGATTGCAGTGGAGGAGAGTTGATCGAACTCGGCCTTGTAGTTGCTGGTGATGACCTTGTATTGATCGATCGCCGACTGCGGGAACGGATTGCCAGGGTCTCCCTCATTGGCATTCAGGTCGGCGCCGGCCTGTCCCGAGATACCACCCGACACAAAATCCTTCATGCCGATGCCGTCAATGTAGACATTGACCGTTCCGGCTTCCATCGTGCCGCCACGCAACGAGGTATTGCCGCGGCCATCGACGTTAAACTGCACGCCTGCAACGGAGTCGGCAAACTCGAGGAAGTTGCGGGTGATCTGCGGGATCGTCTGGATCTCGCGGTTAGAGATGATGCCGCTGACTTCCGAGGTGCGGGTTTCAACCAGGCGCTTCCCGGTAATCACCACTTCTTCAGGGGCAGCGACCAGATCGAGGTGGCCAATCGTTGCCACGCTCAACACGACTTCCTTGCTGTTGCCCCCATTGGTGACCGTGTAGGTACCAGGCTGAAGGCCGACGATCGAATACGTTCCGTCAGCGCGGCTGGTGGTCCGGCGGGTAGAGCCGGTGTTCTTGTTCACCAGGACGACTTCGGTGTTCGGAGCGGCGAGACCTTCCAAGGCGGCATCGGCGGTCTGCGCCCACACCATGCTCGGTGCACCGATGGCTGCAGCCACTGCTGCCGCCACTGATAGAGGCGCCATCGAGACATGTGACCGGAACACCCGGTTATCGATACGGACACGCTTCTTGCTCATTGAACCCCCCGGTAAGTACAACTACCCCGCGGCCGACTGCCGCGAGGACAAACTGAAACCTGATTGCCATTGTTGCTGAACTGCAACAACGAAAGCCTGGCTGGCATGCCCACGATCACCTGGGCGACAACTTGCGGTCGCAACAAGTTGCGCGCACCGGCTGGAGCCGAGTGGACTGCGCTGTATCGCCCCAATTTACCGCACCCCCGCGCGACAATTAGCCGGCACCGCTCCAAAAGCGAGAATCTTTGGAGTGTAAACGTTTTCTGTGCCTATTATGCATCCGCACGAGGCGTTGTCAAATGGGAAACCCGATGAGTAAACGTTTACCTCAAATCCCCTCCCGGTGCGCCACCACGCCCGTTACGGAGCGAGTGAGTGCCTTTGTACCGCACCTGGACACCGCGGCTCGCGACGGCTGGCGTGTCTCGATTTACCAGAACATGGCTGGTTCGCACTCGGCCGCAGCACGCGCCGCCAGCTGTTGTATTGGCCCGACGCGGAGCATCGCATGAACCCCATTACGCGCCGCTCATTCCTTCAGGCTGCCACGGCGGCTGCGGCCACAGGCCTCGCCGCCTGCGCCGGCCGCGGCAGCAGCGGACCGGGCGGCGGCAGCACTCCTGTGATTCCGCCACCGCCCCCGATGAGCTCCGATGCGCTGCTCAGCGACACGCAGCAACGCACGTTCAACTTCTTCTGGCAGACGACGGACCTGGCCCGCGGCCTGGCCCCGGACCTCACGCCCGATGCCGCGCCGGCCAGCATCGCAGCGATGGGTTTCGCCCTCACCGCGGTGCCGATCGGCGTCGAGCATGGTTGGGTGGCGCGTGGCGAAGCCGCGCGGCGCGTGCGTGGCTGGCTGGAATTCCTGCGTGACGCGCCGCAGGGACCGGACGCCAGCGGCATGTCCGGATACAAGGGATTCTTCTATCACTTCCTCGACATGACCACCGGTACGCGGTACCGCGACTCCGAGCTCTCGACCGTCGACACGGCATTGCTGTTCATGGGCGTGCGCTTCTGCGGCCAGTACTTCAACGGCGCGGGCGACGACGAAGCGGCCATCCGCACGATCGCCGATTTCCTGTGCGAGCGGGCCGACTGGAACTGGATGCAGGCCAACAGCGCCGGCATCTGCATGGGCTGGCGGCCCGAAACCGGGTTCCTCGCCGCCGACTGGGTCGGCTACAACGAGGCGATGTTCGTCTACCTGCTGGCGCTCGGCTCGGCCTCGCACGCGGTGGGCACGGATGCCTGGGCCGTGTGGACCAGCGGCTACGCGAACAGCTGGGGCACGATCGAGGGCGTCGAGCACCTGACCTTCGGCGCACTGTTCGCGCACCAGTTCACGCAGGTGTGGGTCAACCTGCAGGGCATCAACGATGCCTACATGGGTGCAAAGGGGTTCGACTACTTCGAGAACAGCCGGCGCGCCGTGCTCTCGCAACGCGCCTACGCGATCGCCAACCCGATGGCCTGGGCAGGCTACGGCGCCGACATCTGGGGGCTGAGCGCCTGCGATGGCCCGTTCGACGGTTCGCTCTACTACCGCGGCGTCCTCACGCGCTTCCATACCTATGCCGCGCGCGGCGTCTACCTGCACCCTGCCGACCAGATCGATGACGGCACGCTGTCGGTCAGCGCCACGCTCGGCTGCCTGCCCTTCGCACCGGACCTGGTGATTCCCGCCGTGGCCGCCATGTACCAGCGCTATGGCGCCGTCATCTATGGCACCTACGGTTTCCTCGACAGCTACAACCCGAGCTTCAACTATGACGTGCCGCTGGTCAGCGGGCGGCGGGTCGGCAATCTCGGCTGGGTGGACTCGCGCTATTATGGGCTCACCCAGGGACCCATCGTGGCGATGATCGAGAACTACCGCAGCGGCCTCATCTGGCGGGTCATGCAGAATGACCCGGTCATCCGCCGTGGCCTGCAGCGCGCCGGTTTCACGGGCGGATGGCTGGGCTGAGACCCGCGCTCGCGCAAGCGAATGCCGCGCTGGCGTTCGCGCTGGCACTGCTGCCCGGCGGCTGCGCGCGCTCACCCGCCCAGCCTGAAGTGCTGCATTTCTGGGCAGTCGGCATCGAGGCGGAGGCGCTGGCCGACGTGCTGCCCGAGTTCGAACGCACGCATCCCGACGTGCGCATCGAGGTGCAGCAGCTGGCATGGACCGGCGCGCACGAGAAACTGCTGACCGCGGTGGCCGGCGATGCCACGCCCGACCTGTGCCAGCTCGGCAACACCTGGATCCCGGAGCTGGTCGCGCTCAACGCGCTCGAACCGCTGCAGGCGCGCGTCTCGGGTTCGGTGCTGATCGCCCCGGGCGACTACTTCAGCGGCATCTGGCAATCGAACGTGCTCGACGGCGTGCTCTACGGCGTACCGTGGTACATCGACACGCGCCTGATGTTCTACCGGAGCGATCTGCTGCGGGCGGCAGGGTTCGACGCGCCGGCCACCACCTGGCCCGAGTGGTTGGAGCAGATGCAGGCCATCAAGCGCCTGGGTGGCCCGGATCGCTACGCCGTGCTGCTGCCGCTCAACCAGTTCGAGCCGCTCCAGGTGCTGGCGCTCGAACAGCCCGAGCCGATGCTGCGCGATGGCAATCGCTACGGGAACTTCCGCAGTGCTTCCTTCCGCCGCGCATTGGCCTTCTATCACTCGCTGTTCCGGCAGGGGCTGGCGCCGGCGCTGACCGAGACGCAGGTCTCGAACGTGTGGAATGAATTCGGCCGCGGCTATTTCGCTTTCTATGTCTCCGGCCCCTGGAACATCGAGCAGTTCAGGCGCCGGCTCCCGCCCGGGCAGCAGCAGAGCTGGATGACCGCGCCGATGCCCGGACCCGACGGGCCCGGCGTGTCGAGCGCGGGCGGCTCGAGCCTGGTGATCTTCAACCGCTCGCGCCACAAGGCCAGCGCCTTCGCCCTCATCGAATACCTGTCGCAGCCGGCCGTGCAGCGGCGCTTCCACCAACTGACCGGCGACCTGCCGCCGCGCCGCAGCACCTGGCAGGCCGGCGCGATCGCGGCTGATGCGTACTCCCGGGCCTTTCGCGTTCAGCTCGAGCGGCTGCGCGCGGTGCCGCAGGTGCCCGAATGGGAGCAGATCATGCAGGCGATGCGCACGATGGGCGAGCGCGTCGTGCGCGGCGAGCAGGCCGAGGACGAAGCGACCGCACAGCTCGATGCCGAGGTCGATGAGATGCTCGCCAAGCGCCGCTGGATGCTCGCGCGCCAGGCCGCGACATGAACCGCGCGGCAGCCGGCTGGTGCTTCTCGCTCCCGGCGATGCTGCTGATCGCGATGTTCTTCCTGCTGCCGGTCGTCGCGGCGCTGCTGCTGAGCTTCACCGACTTCGACCTGTATGCGTTGGCCGACCCCGCCAACCTGCGCCTCGTCGGCCTCGACAATTACCGCAAGCTCCTCACCACGCCCATATTCTGGCAGGCGCTCGGCAACACGGCCTGGTTCGTCGTGCTCGGCGTCCCGCTCTCGCTGCTCGCTTCGCTCGGTGCCGCGCTGCTCCTGGATTCGCAGCTCGCGCGCTTCAAGCCGCTGCTGCGCACGGCGCTGTTCGCGCCCGTGGTGACGACGCTGGTCGCGGTCGCGCTGGTGTGGCGCTACCTGTTCCACGCGCGCTACGGCCTGCTCAATGAGCTGCTCGCGCACCTCGGCGTGGGCGCAGTGGACTGGCTCGGCGATCCGGATTGGGCCATGCCCTCGATCGTGCTGCTCGCGGTGTGGAAGAACTTCGGCTACAACATGATCATCCTGCTGGCCGCGCTCCAGGCCATCCCCGAAGACCTGTACGAGGCGGCGCGGCTCGAAGGCGCGGGCACGCTCGGGCGCCTGCGCCACATCACGCTGCCGTTGCTCGCACCGACGCTGGCGCTGGTCGGGATCGTCACCGTCAGCGGCTACTTCCAGCTGTTCACCGAACCGTACGTGATGACGCAGGGCGGTCCGCTGCAGAGCACGGTCAGCGTGCTTTACTACATGTTCGAGCAGGGTTTCAGCTACTGGAAGCTCGGCTATGCGGCCAGCGTCGCGTTCGTGCTGTTCGCGCTGGTGCTGCTGTTCACTGCGCTCCAGCTGCGGCTGACGCGCCGCCTCGGCCAATCATGAACCGACGCGCATCGTCCTGGCTCGTCAACGGCGCGCTCTGGCTCGGCGCCGCGGCCACACTGTTCCCGCTGCTGTGGATGGCATCGGTGTCGTTGATGCCCGGTGGCGCCTCGTCGAGCTACCCGCCACCGCTCCTGCCCGCGGCGATCACGCTCGATCACTACCGCGAGCTGTTCGCCGTGCAGCACATGGGCCGCTATTTCCTCAACAGCCTCATCGTCGCCTCGAGCGCCACGCTGCTGGCGCTCGTGCTCAACGGCATGGCCGGCTACGCCTTCGCCAAGCTCCACTTCCGCGGCCGCGAGGCGCTCTACCGGTTGCTGCTGGCGGGGCTCCTCGTGCCGGTGCAGGTGACGATGATCCCGCTGTTCGGCCTGCTCAAGGTGCTCGGGCTCGTCAACACCTACGCCGGCGCGATCGTGCCCGCCGTGGCCAGCATCTTCGGCATCTTCCTCGTGCGCCAGTTCGCGCTGTCGATTCCCGACGAGCTGCTCGATGCCGCGCGCGTCGACGGCGCCAGCGAGTGGCGCGTGTTCAGCTCGGTCGTCGTGCCGGTGTTGAGGCCGATCCTGGTCACGCTCGCGGTCTTCGTGTTCCTCGCCACGTGGAACGATTTCATGTGGCCGCTGATCGTGCTGAGCGACCGCGACATGCTGACGCTTCCGGTCGCGCTCGCCAGCCTCGCGAGCGAGCACGTGCAGGACAACGAGCTGATGATGGCCGGCGCGGTCGTCACCGTGCTGCCGGTGCTGCTGCTGTTCCTTGCGCTGCAGCGCTTCTACCTGCGCGGCATCATGGCGGGCAGCCTCAAGGGCTGAGGGACCGAGCCGGCTCACCGCCCGGGCTACAGAGCAAGCCCGCATTTCGGGGGAATTAACTGAATTTCACGTGCAGGCCGCGCTTGCAATCCTATGATGCCTGCGCCGCGCATCGGCACAGGTCCGGCCAGCACAACCGACGAGGATCCATCCATGTCCCGATCAATGGTATTGACCGCACTCACCGCCGCGCTGTTTGCGGCGACCGCTGCGCTGGCGCAGGCGCCAGCCGGCGCCCCGGCTGGCGCTACCGGCGCCTGCAAGGATGGCAGCTACACCACTGCAGCCACCAAGAAGGGCGCATGCCGCGGCCACAAGGGCGTGAAGGATTGGTACGCCGCGGACGACGCGGCCAGCACGACGGCAGCGGCGCAGTCCGCCGGACCTGCGGCAGCGAGCGGCGGCGGCACCAGCAAGAAGCACCGTGGCCAGCATGCGACCGCGGCTGCGGCACCGGCTGCCACCGCGGCGCCTGCGACAGCGGCTACGGCAACGGCACCCGCCGGTGCGACCGGCCAATGCAAGGACGGCACCTACTCCACGGCCGCCTCGAAGCGCGGCGCCTGCCGCGGCCATCAGGGCGTCAGGGAATGGTACGGCGCGGCGCCAGCCGCCGCTCCGACGCCAGCCGCCGCTCCGACGCCAGCAGCTGCCCCGGCAGGGGCCACGCCCGCTGCCGCAGCGCCAGCGCCAGCGCCAGCGCCGAAGCGTGCTGCTTCCACGGCTTCGGCCGCTCCGAGCGCTTCCGCTGCGCCGGGCGGCGGCGCGGGCCTCGTGTGGGCCAACAAGGAAAGCAAGGTGTATCACTGCCAGGGCGATCGCTGGTACGGCAAGACCAGGTCGGGCGCTTACCTGAGCGAAGCGGACGCCAGGGCGCAGGGGTATCGTCCGGATCACGGCAAGGGCTGCCAGAACTGAGGCCGGCGCGCGGCCTGCTGCATCGCAGGCGGCTGGGCGCGGTTTCGAATCAGGTGACCGTGCCGCCGCTGGCGATCACGCGCCGGTAATACAGCGCGCTCGCCTTCGGCGTACGGCGTTGCGTCGCGTAGTCGACATGCACGATGCCGAAGCGCTTGGAGTAGCCGAGCGACCATTCGAAGTTGTCGAGCAGCGACCAGACGCAATAACCCCGCACGTCGACGCCCTGCGCGATAGCCTCGCGCAGCGCCGCGAGGTGCGCACGCAGGTACTCGACGCGCAGCGGATCGTCGATGCGGCCGTCGGCCGCGGTGTCCGGGTCCGGGAATGCCGCGCCATTCTCGGTGATGTAGATCGGCAGCTCGCCGTAGCGCTGCCGGACCCACAGCAGGGTATCGACCAGCCCCTGCGGATAGACCTCCCAGTTGGTCTCCGTGTACACCGCGCTGGCCTGCCGCACCGCGCTCGCCCGCACCAACGAGGCCGATGGGTCGGCGCGCGCGACGCTGCGCGTGTAGTAGTTGACGCCGATGAAGTCGATCGGCTGGCGGATCAGGCTGAAATCCGCGGCCGGCCACTCCGGCCAGTCATCACCGAACAGCTCGCCCAGCTCGGGCGGATAGCCGCCCAGCAGTGCGGGATCGAGATACTGGCGATTCATGTAGGCGTCGGCCTGCGTGCTGGCCCGGCAGTCGGCATCGCTCCCGGTGGCCGGGTACTTCGGCTCCAGGTTCACGACCAGTCCGATCTGGTGACGGCCCTCCGCGCGGTACGCCTGCACGGCCGCGCCGTGCGCTCGCAGCAGGTTGTGCGCGACGACCGGCGCCTCGAGGCGGCTGCGGTGCCCGGGCGCGAGCGCGCCGATCAGGTAGCCGCCATCGCTGACGACCCAGGGCTCGTTGATCGTGACCCACTTCTTCACGCGACCATCGAGCCGGCGATAGACCGTCGCGGCATAGTCGGCGAACCAGTATGCGATGTCCGGGTTCAGCCATCCGCCCTGCTCGTCGAGCGCGGCGGGCAGGTCCCAGTGATACAGCGTGACCAGCGGTTCGATGCCCGCGCGCAGCAATTCATCGACGAGGCGGTCGTAGAAGTCGAGCCCGGGCCCGTTGACGGCGCCGCGCCCCGCCGGCAGCACACGGCCCCAGGCGATGCTGAAGCGGTAGGCGTTGAGGCCCAGCTCGCGCATCAGCGCGACGTCTTCGCGATAGCGTCGGTAGTGGTCGCAGGCGACATCGCCGGTGTCGCCGTTCGCGACGAGGCCGGGCGTGCGGCAGAAGCGCTGCCAGATCGAGGCGCCGGCGCCATCGGCGAGCGGCGAGCCTTCGATCTGGTAGGCGGACGTTGCCGCGCCCCACAGGAACCCGTCCGGAAAGCTTCCGGCCCGAACCGTTGCGTCCATCCGCTGTCACTCCGGCGACCGGCGGAACCGGTGCCGTAAACGCTTACATAGCCTTGCCGGTTGCGATTGTATACGATCCGGCACGACCAATCCCCAGCCCAGGAACCAGCATGGCGCGCGTGCGGCTCGACCAGGTGCGCAAGGTCTACGACAACGGGCAGGTGGCCGTCGCCGGAGCCACGTTCGAGATCGCCGATGGCGAGCTCGTGGCGCTCGTGGGCCCCTCGGGCTGCGGCAAGTCGACCCTGCTGCGCATGATCGCCGGCCTCGAGGCCATCACGAGCGGCGATCTGTACATCGGCGGGCGGCGGGTCAACGACGATGCGCCGCGCGATCGCGACGTCGCGATGGTGTTCCAGAACTACGCGCTCTATCCGCACATGAGCGTGCGCGAAAACCTCGCCTTCGGGCTGAAACTGCGCGGCGCCAGCAAGGCCGGCATCGATGAGCAGGTGCGCGCGGCCGCGGCCACGCTCGAACTGGGCGAACTGCTCGATCGCAAGCCGCGTGCGCTCTCGGGCGGACAGCGCCAGCGCGTGGCGCTCGGGCGCGCGCTGGTGCGCAATCCGCGCGTGTTCCTGCTCGATGAGCCGCTGTCGAACCTCGACGCCCGGCTGCGGCTGAGCATGCGCAGCGAGATCGGCCGGCTGCACCGCCGCCTGCGCGCCACGATGTTGTACGTGACGCATGACCAGATCGAGGCGATGACGCTCGGCGAGCGCATCGTCGTGCTGCACGCCGGCGAGATCCAGCAGATCGACACGCCGATGAACCTGTACAACGAGCCCGCCAACCTGTTCGTCGCCGGCTTCATCGGGAGCCCCGCGATGAACCTGTTCCGCGGCCGCCTGGGCGCGACACCGCGCGCGCAGCTGCTGTGTGGCGGCGCTGCGCTCCCCCTGCCCGCCGAACGTCTCGCGGCGCCCGGCTTGCGCGGCGCGACCGGCGAGGTGGTGGTCGGCCTGCGTCCGGAAGACCTGGTCGTGTGCCCGACGGTGGCGCCCGATCCCAGCGAGTACGCCATCGAGGGTGTGCTCGAGGGCGTCGAGCCCGTGGGCAACGAGATGTTCCTGCACGTGCGCTTCGCGGGCGCCGATCGCATCTGCCGGGTGCCACCGCAGCCACTGCCGGAGCCGGGGCAACCGCTGCGGCTGCGCTACCGGCCCGC
>DATKLZ010000111.1:0-7223 GCA_035542135.1 Steroidobacteraceae bacterium
GAGCCGCCCGTGGGACCGTGACCGCGACGGCTTCGTGCTCAGCGACGGTGGCGGTGCGATGGTGCTCGAGGAATACGAGCACGCGCGGCGCCGCGGGGCGCGCATATATGCCGAGCTCGCCGGCTTCGGCATGAGCGGCGACGCGCATCACATCACGGCGCCGCCTGAAGATGGCGCCGGCGCGCGCCTCGCGATGCACAACGCGCTGCGCGACGCGGCCCTGAATCCCGACCAGGTGCAATACCTGAACGCGCATGCGACCTCGACGCCGCTCGGCGACCGCGCCGAGACGGCCGCGATCAAGGCGCTGTTCGGCGCGCACGCGGCCCGCCTCGCGGTGAGTTCCACCAAGTCGATGACCGGCCACATGCTCGGCGCGGCGGGCGTCGTCGAGGCGATCTTCTGCGTGCTCGCGTTGCGCGACCAGGTCGCGCCGCCAACGATCAACTACGAACACCCGGATCCGGACTGCGATCTCGATTTCGTGCCGAACGCCGCCCGCGCGATGCGCATCGACGTCGCGGTATCCAATTCGTTCGGGTTCGGCGGCACCAACGGCACGTTGGTCCTGCGCCGCCTGCCCGGCTGATCCGCGGGCGCCGATGAACGCGCGCAGCCCGCTGGTGCGCGAAGTGCGTTCGACGCCCGCGCAGCTGCGCGCGCTCGCCGCGCTCCATCCCGCGCTGTTTCCGGCACTGTTCGACAGCGCGGCACAGGGCCCGCTCGGGCGCCATTCGATCCTGGCGGCCGCGCCGCGCGCTTCGCTCCTGCTGCGGGGCGACGGGCGCCTCGAATGCCGCGGCGTGCAACTGCGCGGCAGCGATTTCCTCGATGCGCTGGACGAATGGTGGCTGTCGCAGCATCCCGGCAACCGCCTGGCCGGGCCCGGCGACGATGCGGGGACCGTGCCGCCGTTTCGCGGCGGGTGGATCGTCTACCTGGGCTACGAACTGGCGGGGCACGTCGAGCCCGGCCTGCGCCTGCCGGCGCAGCCCGCGGATGCCGTGTGCGCGCTGGCGCTGCGGGTGCCGGCGGCGCTGGTCTACGACCATGCGCGCCAGCGCTGCGAACTCGTCGCCGAGGCCGATGCGGACGATGCGGTGGCACGCATCGAGGCCGCGCTCGCGGCCGTCGCGGGCGGCGCGGCCGATGCGGCTGGCGCCTCGCGCGCCGCACGGCCGGCGGCGGTGTTCGAGCAGCCCCCGGAGCAGTTCCGCGAGGTCGTGCTGCGGGCGCAGGAGCACATCGGCTGCGGGGACGTGTACCAGGCGAACCTGTCGCGCGGCTGGCGCGTGCAATACGCGCAGCCGCCGGCGGCCGGTGCGCTGTATGAATCGCTGCGGCAGGCCAATCCGGCCCCGTTCGCGGTGCACGCGACGCTGCCCGGCCTCACGCTGCTGGGTTCCTCGCCCGAGCGGCTGGTGCGCGTGGGCGGGCGACGCGTCGAGACGCGGCCGATCGCGGGCACGCGGGCGCGCCATGGCGCCCCGGGGAGCGATGCCGCCGAAAAGCAGGAACTGCTCGCGAACGCCAAGGAGCGCGCCGAGCATGTCATGCTCATCGACCTGGAGCGCAACGACCTGGGGCGCATCTGCCACGCCGGCACGGTCGAAGTGAACGAGTTCATGGTGACCGAGAGCTATCCGCACCTGCACCACATCGTCTCGAACGTGCGGGGCCGGTTGCGCGACGATGTCACGCCCGCGGCGACGCTGCGCGCGGTGTTCCCGGGCGGCACGATCACCGGCTGCCCCAAGTACCGCTGCATGCAGATCATCGGCGAACTCGAACGCGAACCGCGCGGCGCGTACACCGGGTCGATCGGCTACCTGAATGGCGATGGCGACATGGATTTCAACATCCTGATCCGCACCGCGACGCTGGCCGGCAGCGAGTTGAGCTTCCGCGCGGGCGCCGGCATCGTGGCCGATTCGGACTGGCAACGCGAGCTGGCGGAGACGCGCACCAAGGCCGAAGGCCTGCTGCGGGCCTTCGGGGCGCGGACGTGAACTGGAGGCCGCGGGTGCTGGTCAACGGGCAGCCCGGACAGCGGCTGTCGGCGCTCGATCGCGGGCTGCACTATGGCGACGGGCTGTTCGAGACGCTGCGCTGCGAGCAGGGCCGCGTGTGCTGGTTCGAACGCCACCTGGCGCGGCTCGGGCGCGGTTGCGGGATCCTCGGGATCGCGATGCCGGACGCCGCGGCCTTGCGTGCCGAGGCGGAATCGCAGGTGCGCGGCCTGCCGCGGGCGATGCTCAAGATCATCGTCACGCGCGGCGTGGCGACCGCGCGCGGCTATCGTCCCGCGGGCGACGAACAGCCCACGCGCATCGTCGCGGCCTACGACTGGCCGCCGCCGGCCGGGCCGGAATTCCGCGCTGGCCTTTCACCGCTGCCGATCACCATGCATCCGCTGCTGTCGGGGCTGAAGCACCTGAACCGGCTGGAGCAGGTGCTGGCGCAACGGGCCGCCGCCGCGGCCGGCCTGCACGAGGTGCTGATGCCCGATGCGGGCGGACGCGTGGTCAGCGGCAGCATGAGCAACCTGTTCCTCTGGCAGGGCGATGAACTGCTGACGCCCGCCGACGGCGAATGCGGCGTGGCCGGGGTCATGCGTTCGCTGGTGCTCGAGCTCGCGCCGCGGCTGGGCCTGCGGGTGCGCCAGACGACCCTGTCGGCCGCGCAATTGGCGTCGGCGCGCGCGATAATCGTCACCAACGTGCGCCTGGGCGCGCAACCCGTACACTGGTTCGAAGGACGCAGGCTCGAAGTCGATCCGCGCGTTCCGTTGCTGCAGGAGCTGATCGATGGCACGCCAAGCTAGCGCGCTGCGGATCCTGGCTGCGCTCGCCCTCGCGCTGCTGGCGGCCGCGCTGGTCTTCCTGCAGCAGCTCGATGCGAGCATCAACGAGCGTTCGGCCGCGCCGGGCGGCACGCGCATCGTCGTGCCGGCCGGTGCGAGCCTGCGCAGCGTCCTGGCGGAGCTGCAGCGCGTACATGCGGTGCGGCGGCCGCGGCTGGTCGAATGGTACCTGCGGCTGCACGGCGAGCCCTTGCGCGCGCAGGCCGGCACCTACGAGCTGGCGGAAGGGGCCACCGCGCAGAAGATCCTGGAGCAGATCAATGCCGGCCAGGTGCTGCTGTCGCAGTTGACCATCGTCGAGGGCTGGACCTTCGCGCAGATGCGCGCGGCGCTGAACGCCTGCCCCGACCTGGCGCACGACTGGCAGCGCCTCGACGACGCGGCGCTGATGCGCGCACTCGGGCAGGGCAGCACGCCCGCCGAAGGCCGGTTCTTTCCCGACACCTATCGCTTCGCCGCCGGCACCAGCGACCGGCACATCTACGAGCTCGCCCTGCAGCGCATGGCGGAGCGCTTGCGCCAGGAGTGGGCGGAGCGAGCGCCGGGACTGAGCGTGACCAGCGCGGATGCGGCGCTGATCCTCGCCTCGATCGTCGAGAAGGAGACGGGGCGCGAGGACGAGCGGCCGCTGGTGGCGGCGGTGTTCGGCAACCGGCTGCGCCGCGGCATGCGCCTGCAGTCCGATACCACCGTCATCTATGGGCTCGGCGCGCGCTACGACGGCAACCTGCGCCGGCGTGACCTGGAGACCGACGGACCCTACAACAGCTACACGCGCGCCGGGCTCCCGCCGACCCCGATCGCCTTGCCGGGCGCCGCATCGATCCACGCGGTGCTGCATCCCGTCGCCAGCCAGGCGCTGTATTTCGTGGCCACGGGACTCGGCGACGGAAGCCATCATTTTTCGACCACGTATGCCGAGCACCTGGCCGCGCTGCGCGCATTCCTGAAGCGCACCGGCGCGACACCCGACGCCGCGATCGGCGGTGCCAAATGAGCGCGGCGCGGTTCATCTCGCTCGAAGGCATCGAGGGCGCCGGCAAGTCGACGGTCGCGGTCGCGCTGCAGGCCGAGCTGGAGCGGCGCGGCGAGCGCGTGTTGCTGACGCGCGAGCCGGGCGGCACGCCGCTGGCCGAAGCGCTCCGCGGGCTGCTGCTGCGCCGTGATGGCGAACTGCTCAATCCCACCGCCGAGACACTGCTGATGTTCGCGGCGCGCGCCGTGCACCTCGACAACGCGGTGCGGCCGGCGCTCGCGGCCGGGCAATGGGTGATCTGCGACCGCTTCACCGATGCGAGCTACGCCTACCAGGGCGGTGGCCGGGGCGTGGATCCGGCGCTGCTCGACCGGCTCGCCGCAGCCGTGCACGCCGACCTGTGGCCCGCGCGCACCCTGCTGCTCGATCTGCCCGTCGACACGGGGCTGGCGCGCGCGAAGACGCGGCCCGGCGCGCCCGATCGATTCGAGTCGGAACAGCGCGCCTTCTTCGAGCGCGTGCGCGCCGCCTACCTGCAGCGCGTGGCGCGCGAGCCGCAACGGATCCGCGTCATCGACGCGCAGCGTGGTCGCGTGGAAGTCGTCGCGGCGGCGCTGGCGGCGATCGACGACCTGCTGGCCGGCGTGCCCGCATGACCGGCGTGGCCGCGGGCACGGACGGACCGGGGCTGTTCTGGCTCGCTCCGCAGCTCGACTCGCTCCGGCGCGCGCGCGCGGCCGGAAGGCTGCCGCACGCGTTGCTGATCCAGGATTCCCCGGGCGCCGGCGGAGCGCAGCTGGCGCTGTGGGCCGCGCAGGCCGCGCTGTGCCGCGAGCCGGGCGCCCCCTGTGGCCGCTGCCGCGAGTGCGAGCGGGTCGCCGCGCGCGCACACCCCGATCTGTGGTTCCTCGAGCCGGAGGAGGAGGGCAAGGCGCTTGGCGTGGACGCGGTGCGCGCGCTGTCCGAGTCGCTGGCGCTGACCGGGCACGATGCCGAAGGCACCGCGGCGATCATCAATCCGGCCGACCTGCTGACGCCGAGCGCCGCCAACGCGCTGTTGAAGACACTCGAGGAACCGCGTCCCGGCGTGCTGATCGTGCTGGTGACCGCCATCAGCGCACGGCTGCCCGCGACGGTGTTGAGTCGTTGCCAGCGCATGCGGGTGCAGCCGCCGACGCGCGCGGCCTGCCTCGCATGGCTGCGCGAGCGCCGCGGCGAGGGCGACTGGGAGGCGGCGCTGGACGTGCTCGGCAACGCGCCGCTGTGGGCGCTGGAATCGGATCCGGCGCAGCTGCGCGCCCTGCGCGATGAGACCGAGTCGCAGCTCGAGGGCGCGTTGGCCGGTGCACTCGACATTCCCCCCGCGGCGGAGCGCTGGGCGCAGCGGGGCGGCTTCGAGCTGCGGCTCCTGTGCGCTGAGAACTGGGTCACACGCCGCATGGCCGCCTGGACGGCCGATGGCCGCGCTTTGACAGAAGTGCACACTGGCGCGCACTTGCCAGCCGCGAATTACTCTATGAATATACGCGGTCTGATCCGGCTGATGGACGCCCTGTACGAGCTCCGGCGGCTGGCGACGACGACGATCAACAAATCGCTCGCCGTGGAGCAGTTGCTGTGGCAGCTGCGCGCGACGCGCAAGAGCTGAGCGACAGATGGCGAAAGACAACCAGGCCCGCAGCGCCGATCCGACCGGGCGCAATGAAACGCTGCCGCGCGCCGAGATGACTCGGCCGCCGGCCGCGAAGCCGGGCCTGTTGACGCTGACGATCAAGGACAAGAGCGCGCTGTACCTCGCCTACATGCCGTTCATCACCAACGGTGGCCTGTTCATCCCGACCAACAGCAACTACCGCATCGGCGATGAAGTGTTCATGCTGCTGAACCTGATGGGCGAAGACGAGAAGCTGCCGGTGGCCGGGCGCGTCATCTGGGTGACGCCCAAGGGCGCGCAGGGCAAGCGCACCGCCGGCATCGGCGTGCAGTTCAGCGAGCAGGACCGCGGCCAGACGCGCCACAAGATCGAGAACTACCTGGCCGGCGCGCTCTCCGGCGACAAGGCCACGCACACGATGTGAGCCCGGTTCGGCGGGCGGTCCTGCCGCCGCCGGCCTTGCGCTAGCCCGGGCGTCGCAGCTCCGGTTCGGCGCTCGACAGCCCGCCCTTGAGCACGTAGGCATCGAAGCCGCGTTCCAGCAGGATGAACGCCCCGGCCGCGCTCCGCCGTCCCGTGTCGCAATAGACGACGTAGGGCGTGTCGCGGTCGAGCGTCGCGAGCTTCAGGCGGATGAAATACAGCGGGATGTTCAGCGCGCCTTCGATCGCCAGGTTCTGGTACTCGGAGGGCAGCCGCACGTCGAGCCACTTGCCGCCGCGCGCGATGATGTCGCGCGCGGCCGGATACTCGACCCACTGCTGGAGCGGTTCGTTCATCAGCTCGCGGAAATCCTGCTTCGACAGCCGCATCAGCACGCCGTCGGTGAGCATCGTGATCGTGGCGTTGCGCTTCGCCTCGGAGATCAGCGCCTCCTCGCCGAAGGTATCGCCGACCGACAGTTCGGCCAGCCGGATGCCCTCGCGGTTCAGCGGCGTCTCGCGCGTCACCACGCACTTGCCGCTGACGATGGCGTAGAAATAATCGCCCTCGGTGCCCTGCTGGATGATCACTTCGCCGGTGCGGCAGGCGATGCGCTGCATGCGCATGAAGATCGCCTGGATGTTCGCCGGCGGGATGCGGTGGAACGCCTTGGTCTGCAGGAGCGTGGTCATCCAGTCATCGCCCCCGCCGCCGCCGAAGGAGGCCTGCAACTCGCCGACTTCGTAGGTGCCGGTCTGGTCCCAGGTGATCATCATGTCGAGCAGGTCGGAGTCGACCGCGATGTACTCGATCGCATCGACGGCGCGCGCGCTGACGCGGCGCGGCAGCTTGGGCGACAGCGGATTCTTGGCCTCGGGCGTGCCGGCGCGGATCATCGCTACCGTGCGCTCGCCCTCGCGCAGTTCGACCATGCCGGAAACGAGCCAGAAGCTCTTGCGGTCGGCATCGCCCTCCTTGAACAGGTTGCGGCCCGCAGGGAGCTCGGTGATCGAAACCTTGCGGGCCAGCGCCGCCAGGTTGTCGTTCTTCATGCCGTCGAGCGGCGACAGCCTGCGCAAGAGCGCCACATTGGCTGTCCGGCCCTCACTCATGCGAATACCTGCAAAACGGCCATCTTATTGATGTTAGCACAGCGTGTTTTGGCCGCTGTGTGAGGCGGGTCGGAGCGGGCGAGGAGGCGGATGCGACGCGGTTCAAGCCAGCGCCGCCCAGCCGGCATCGGGATGGAAACGCGCGCCATAGCGGCCTTCGAGTTCGCCCAGGCGGGCGACCACCGCGGCGACGCC
>DATKLZ010000112.1:0-18261 GCA_035542135.1 Steroidobacteraceae bacterium
CCTGCGCCGCTTCACGCTGCCCGAGAATGCGCGCGCCGAGGACATCAAGGCCCGGCACAACAACGGCGTGCTCGAGGTCGTGATCCCGAAGACGCCGGTGGTCGAGCCGCGTCGCGTCAGCGTCGAAGTGAACTGAAACCCCGGGGCGCGGCCGGGCCTGCCCCTCAGGCAGTGCCCGGTTGCGCGCACAGCGCCCGGCGCGCCGCCGCGGGGCCGCGCGCCAGCGCGCGCACCTCGCCGTAGTACCTGACCAGGTCTCCGTCGTACGCGGCGAGCAGCCGCTCGAAGCCCGGCACGCAATCGAAATAGGTGGCCACCGAGGCCAGGTGTGCGTTGTTGAGGCCGCTTTCCAGCCAGGCGTCGTAGCCGCTGCGCAGGCCCGAGCGCTGCTCGTAGTCGCGCACCGCCGCGGTGATCTGCGCGAGTTGTTGCTGCTTGCGCAGGCGCATCTCCTCCGCCGGGAGCGCCGACGCGTACAGCCGCGCCAGCTGCGAGCGGCCGTCGGCGAGGATCTTCTGCACCGCGGCCTGCTGCTGCATCCGTTCACGGTAGCCCGCCAGTTCCGCGCCCTGCCCGCGTGATTCCAGCCAGCGCGCCACGCCGGCGCGCTCGACGCTCATCGCGAAGGCCTCGTTGAATTCGCTGTCGCCGGGCACGTAGATGAGCTGGTGCGCGAGCTCGTGGAACATCGTGCCGACCAGCTGCAGATCGCCGTAGCGCATCATCGTGTCGAGCAGCGGATCGGCGAATTTGCCGAGCGTCGAGTAGGCGGCGACGCCGCCCACCCAGGTGTCGTAGCCGCGCGCGGCCAGGCCGGCGGCGTAGCGCCGCGCATTGGCCTCGCGGAAATACCCGCGGTAGGCGATCGAACCGGTGAACGGGAACCACCAGCGCTTCGGCGCCACCGAGAATTCCGGCGCCGCCACCACGTTCCATACCACGTAGTCGCGCCCGAGCGCGCTGTAGCTGCGGTAGCTGCGGTTGTCGGGGAGCCCCAGCGCGCGGCTGGCGAACTCGCGCGCCGCCTGGGCCGTCGCCAGGCGTGATTTCAGGCCGGCGTCGGTCGCCGGGTCCGCGATCACCGCGTCGACCGGCTTGCGCGCATGCAGCAGCTGCCACTGCCCGCGACCGGCCTGCAGCAGGTAGCCCGCGGCGCATCCGGACAAGCTGAAGGCACTCATCGTCAGCAGCGCCGCTCCTGCGAAACGGTGAAACGCGCGGGCACGAGGCTCGGTTAACATGTGCGCATGCAAGTCTACCTCGTCGGTGGCGCGGTCCGTGACGAGCTGCTCGGCCTGCCTGTCCGCGAGCGCGACTGGGTCGTCGTCGGGGCGACGCCGCAGGAACTCGAGCGCGCCGGCTACCGCTCCGTCGGCCGAGAATTCCCGGTCTTCCTGCATCCCGACACGCACGAGGAATACGCCCTGGCGCGGCTCGAGCGCAAGGTCGGCCCCGGCTACCGCGGCTTCGTCACCGAGTTCTCGCCAGCCGTCACGCTCGAGCAGGACCTGCTGCGCCGCGACCTGACCATCAATGCGATGGCGCGCGACGCGACGGGAACGCTCATCGATCCGTACGGCGGGCGCGCCGACCTCGAGGCGCGGCTGTTGCGCCACGTCTCGCCGGCCTTCGCCGAGGACCCGGTGCGCATCCTGCGCGTGGCGCGCTTTGCCGCGCGCTTCGCGCCGCTGGGCTTCCGCGTGGCGCCGGAAACGCTGGAGCTGATGCGCGCGATGGTGCGCGCCGGCGAGGCGGATGCGCTGGTCAGCGAGCGCGTGTGGCGCGAGCTCGAGCGCGCGCTGGCGACCGATGATCCCGGGCGCGCCTTCCAGGCGCTGCAGGACTGCGGCGCCCTCGCCGTGCTGCTGCCGGAACTGGCGCGCGCGGCCGACCTGCCGGCCGAACTCGACGCCCTGCATCGCGCGACCGCGATCACGACGCCGCAGGGCCAGCCGGACACGGCGGCGCGCTGGGCGGCGCTGCTGGCCGCCCTCCCCGCCGGCGACGTCGAGGCGCTGTGCGGGCGCCTGCGCGTGCCCGCGGAACATCGCGACCTGGCGCTGCTCGCCGCCCGGGTGCACGCGCACCTGGCGTCCGGCGTCGATGGCGGCGCGCGCCTGCCCACCGATCCGGACCGCATGCTCGAACTGCTCGAACTCGCCGACGCCTGGCGCCGCCCCGAGCGCTTCGGCCGCTGGCTCGAGGTCTGGTGCGCGCGCGCCGCGGCCGAGGCGCAACCGCTGGTCGCCGTGGACCAGTGCGCCGCGCGGCTCGCCGCCGCGCAACGCGCCGCCGCCGCGGTGCAGCTTGCCGCACCCGAACTGGCCGCGCGCCGCGGGCCCGAGATCGCCTCGCTCCTGCACGAACGGCGGCTGGCGGCGCTGCGCGCGCTCTAGCGCCGCGCCGGCGGCAGCGCCGGCGCTGGTGCCGGTCAGAGCAACCGGCGCAGGTCCTGTACGGAAAAGACCGCGCGCACGGCGCCCTCGTCCACGGGCCCGCGCGTCAGCATCATGGCCTTGAAGGTCTCGCCCATCTCGCCCGGCAGCAGCAGCTGGCGCGCCTCGCTGGCGCGGCGAGCCTGCGCGAGCGCATCGCCGGCGCGCGCGAATTCCGCCTCGAGGCCGGCGCCGAGCAGGAAGGCGGCCTGCGTGCAGTAACCGGCCACGCCCAATCCGGCCGCGGCCCCGGCCTCGGCGAGCCGCGTGAAATCGACCCAGGCGGTGATG
This sequence comes from Steroidobacteraceae bacterium, assembly GCA_035542135.1. Taxonomy (GTDB): domain Bacteria; phylum Pseudomonadota; class Gammaproteobacteria; order Steroidobacterales; family Steroidobacteraceae; genus FEN-1191. The sequence continues at coordinate 2,727 of DATKLZ010000112.1, forward strand.
TCCTGCAGGCCCGGATGCCAGAACGGATCATCGTGGGCGCGATGCCGGTAATGGCAGCGCAGCGTGCCGGCCTCGCGCTGCGCGTGGTAGAGCTCGTTGCGCCCCAGCCCGTAGTCGAACTGCAATATCGCGCCAGCCTCGAGTACCTCGGCAAGGCTGGCGATCCAGGGACCGGCGCGCAGGCACACCTCGCCGCGGTAACCCGGCGCCAGCGGCGCCGGGAGCGATGCGGACAGTCGCTCCAGCTCGCCGCGCAGGGCCTCGTCCGCGGCGCGCGCCGACCAGGCGGGCAGGCCCGCGCCGTCGAGCGCCACCCCGCGCTCGGCAAAGCCGCGCGCCGTGACCTCGAAGCAGCGGAATGGCAGCGCGTCGGCGACTTCGTTGGCGAGGACCAGGCCGCGCATCGGCCGCGGCGGCAGCGCATCCAGCCAGTGCAGGCGGGCGCGCAGCGCCGGCGGCAGGGCCTCGAGCCGCGCGCACTGGCGTGCGCGCAGGTCGGCGCTGACCTCGAGGATGCCGTAGCGCGCCGGCAGCGCGTCGAGCTCGGCGAGCCGCAGCAACAGCGCTTCCGCGAGCGCACCGCTCCCCGCGCCGAGCTCGAGGATGTCGCCGCCGCCGGCGAGGAACGGCGCGCAGGCGCGCGCGATGCAGGCGCCGAACAGCGGCGAGAGCTCCGGGGCGGTGACGAAATCGCCGTCCGCGCCGAACTTGGCGGCGCCGGCGCTGTAGTACCCGAGGCCGGGCGCATACAGCACCAGCTCGAGGTACTCGTCGAACCCGATCCAGCCCGCGCGCGCCTCGATGCGCGCGCGCAGCGCCGCGAGCACGCGCTGCGCGTGCGTGGCCTGTGCGCCATCGAGCGCGGGCATTGTGATCGCTGGCGTGGCCGTCATAAGCTTGCGGACATGGGCGCCGACAACTTCGCACTCGCGGGCCAGACCGCCCTCGTCACGGGCGGCGCGCGCCGCGTGGGTGCGCAGATCGTACGCCATCTGCACGCCGCCGGTGCGACCGTCGCGATCCATTGCCACCGCTCGGGAGCGGCGGCCGCCGCGCTCGCCGCCGAGCTCAACGCACAGCGTGCCGGTTCAGCGCTCGTCTGCCAGGCCGACGTGCTGCAAGTCGCGGCGCTTCGCAACCTCGTCGCCGATGTTGCAGCGCGGGCCGGTGGCCTGAGCATTCTCGTCAACAACGCCTCCACTTTCTATCCGACCCCGCTCGCGACCGTGACCGAGGCGCAATGGCGCGACCTGATGGGCACGAACCTCGCCGCGCCGCTGTTCCTCGCGCAGGCCGCGGCGGCCGAACTGCGGCGCGCGCACGGGCTGATCGTCAACATCGCCGACATCCACGGCCTGCGCCCGCTGCCCGACTACCTGGTGTACTCGACCGCGAAGGCGGCGCTGATCCACCTGACGCGCGGCCTGGCGCGCGAACTCGCGCCCGAAGTGCGCGTCAACGCGATCGCGCCCGGCCCGGTGCTCTGGCCGGAGGGCGGGCTCGACGCGGCGCAGAAGCAGGAGATCGTCAGCCGCACGCTGCTGCAGCGCGCCGGCTCGCCCGACGACGTGGCGCGCGCGGTGCGCTTCTTCGCCACCGATGCGCCGTTCGTGACCGGCCAGGTGCTCAGCGTCGACGGCGGCCGCAGCCAGCGCTGGTAGGCGCCCCGCGCTCAGCCATTCAGGTCCAGCGCCAGGCGCTCGAGCGTGTGCGGCTCGCGTTCGAGCTCGCGCCAGTGATCGGCGATCGTGCGGCCGGTGAGCGGATGGCGCAGCTCGCCCGCGATATCCGCCAGCGGCCGCAGCATGTAGCAGCGGCGCAGCAGGTCGGGGCGCGGCAGGCGGTAGGCGGGCGTGTCGGCGACCACATCGCCATACAGCAGCAGGTCGATGTCCATGACGCGCGGCGCCCACTTCGGATCGTCGCGCTGCCGCCCGCACAGCGCCTCGATCGCGTGGCAGTGCGCGAGCACTTCGTCCGCGCTGGCCTCGGTGTCGAAGCCGGCGACCGCATTGTGGAAATCGGCGCCGACGAAACCGAAGGCGGGATTGCGGTAGCACGGTGAAAAATGCGCGCCCGGGAAGCGCCGGCGCAGTTCGCGCGCGGCGAGCGGCAACCAGCGCCCGGGTTCGACGTTGCCGCCGATCGCGACATGGACGCGCGGCATCGGATTCCCGCGCGCCCTAGGGCTTGTTCGCGCTGGCGCGATCCCCGCGCCGGCGCTCGATCGTCACGCCGACGTCGCGCGAGTGGCGGATCGCGCCCGGCTTGTTCAGGCTGATGCGGATCCACTCGAGCGGGAATTCCTCCAGCAGCAGCATCGCCAGGTTGTGCGCCAGCGTCTCGATGAGCTGGAACTGCGACTCGCCCACGTAGGCGAGCACGCGCTTGGCTACGCCCTTGTAGTCGACGGTGTCGGCGACCGCATCGCTGGCGGCCGCGCGCGCGCAGTCGGTCGGGAACTCGAGGTCGAGCACCACCTTCTGCTGCACGCGGCGCTCCCAGTCGATGAAGCCGATGATGCAATGGCATTCGAGCCCGCGCAGGAAGATCCGGTCACCGGTGTTCGTGCTCATGTCGCTCCAGTCAGTGTCGTGGCGGACGCAGTTCCGCGAGGGGCCAGCGCGCGCGGACGTTCGGTTCCGCCCCGCCCCGTTCACCGGCCTGCATCCGCAGCAGCCCGGCCATCGCGATCATCGCGGCATTATCGGTGCAGAATTCCGGCCGCGGGAAGAACACCTGCCCGCCGCGCGCGGCGAGCGCCGCGCCGAGCCGGGCGCGCAGCTCGCGGTTGGCGCCGACGCCGCCGGCGACCACGAGCTGGCGATGGCCGGTGGCCTCGAGCGCGCGCAGCGCCTTGGCGCACAGCGTGTCGACGATCGCATCCTGCAGGCCGCGGGCGATGTCGGCGCGGCGCACCGCATCGAGCGGCTGCGCGCGCGCGGCGAGCGCCACCGCGGTCTTCAGCCCGGAAAAACTGAACTCGAGCCCCGGGCGGTCGAGCATCGGCCGCGGCAGCGTGCAGGCGCCGGGCCGCCCGTGTTCGGCGAGCGCCGCGAGCTGCGGGCCGCCGGGGTACGGCAAACCCAGCAGCTTGGCGCTCTTGTCGAAGGCCTCGCCGGCCGCATCGTCACGCGTCTCGCCGAGCAGCCGGTAGTCGCCGAGGGTGAGCGCCTCGACCAGCATCGTGTGTCCGCCCGAGACCAGCAACGCCAGGTACGGAAATTCCGGGGCCGGCGATTCGAGCAGCGGGGCGAGCAGGTGGCCTTCGAGATGGTGGATGCCGATCACCGGCAATCGCCAGCCGTAGGCCAGCGAGCGCGCCAGCGCGGCGCCGCACAGCAGCGCGCCCACCAGGCCCGGGCCCGCGGTATAGGCGATGCCGTCCAGTTGCCCGGGCGCGGTACCGGCCTGCGCGAGCGTGTCGCGCACCAGCGGCAGCAGGCGCTGCACGTGGTCGCGCGAGGCCAGCTCCGGCACCACGCCGCCATAGGCGCGATGCAGGTCCACCTGGCTCCACAGGCCGTGGCCGAGCAGTCCGCGCTGCGCGTCCAGCACCGCAACGGCGCTCTCGTCGCAGGAAGATTCGATGGCCAGGATTCGCATGGGTGCCACGGGCGGCCAGTATGACGCATGAGCAGGGCCAGTCCCTGGCGCCTTGGCGGGGAGCGATCGGCCCGCACGCCAGGTTTTGCCTTTTGCCGCCAGCCTCTTTAGAATCGCGGCCCCTGCACTGTCATGGCCGTATCCAAACGGCTTGTAGATCAAGAGGTTGAGTTCGATGCCGAGCGTCCGAATCCGGGAAAACGAGTACTTCGATGCCGCCCTGCGGCGCTTCAAGCGCGCCTGCGAGAAGGCCGGCGTACTCGCCGAGCTGCGCCGCCGCGAATTCTATGAAAAACCCACGCAGGAACGTAAGCGCAAGAAGGCCGCGGCCGTGAAGCGCCACATCAAGCGCGTCTCGCGCGACTTCGTGCGCACGGCGCGCTGATCCCGCCGGCACGCCGATCCCAACCGACAAGCTGGTCCCATGAGCCTCAAGGCGCGCATCCAGGAGGACGTGAAGTCCGCCATGCGCGCGGGCGAGAAGGACAAGCTCGCCGCCATCCGCATGATCACCGCTGCGATCAAGCAGCGCGAGGTCGACGAGCGCATCGAGCTCGACGACGCGCAGGTGCTGTCGGTCATCGAGAAGATGAGCAAGCAGCGGCGCGAGTCGATCGCGCAGTTCAGGGCGGGCGGGCGCGCCGACCTCGTCGCGAAGGAAGAAGCCGAACTCGCGCTGCTCGGCTCCTACCTGCCCGCGCAACTCAGTGATGCCGAACTCGACGCGCTGATCGGCGAGGCGATCGCCGCCACCGGCGCCGCCTCGATCAAGGACATGGGCAAGGTCATGGCCGCGATCAAGGCGAAGGCCGCCGGTCGCGCCGACATGGGCGCCGTCGGCGCGCGCATCAAGGCGCGGTTGTCCGGCTGAGGCCTGCTCGCGCCCGGCGCCGCGCGCCCGGCACCGACGCGTGCCGCTGCCTCAGTGCGCGGTCAGTTCCGCGGCGGTCACGAGCTGCGGCGCGATATCCACCGGCACATCCTTCAGCTTGTCGAGCATGCGCCGCATGGCCGGCCGGATCACGACCATGTGCGCCAGCAGCTCGTGCGCGCCCGCATAGTCGCCATGCGCCTGCAGCGTCATGATCTCGTTCGTCAGGTCGGTGGTCGCCTGCTTCGCCTTGGGCAGGTCGAGCGAGAACGTGCCATCGGCCGCGATCCTGATCGCGCCGTGGTCGAACAGGTTGTTGACCTGCAGGGCCATGCCGCGCGCATGCGACTCGGTCAGCCCGAAGCGCAGCGTGCGGAACGTGGAGGCGAGGAACGTGGTGTAGACCGCGCGCTCCTGGCGCTTGTCGAGCACGCCCTTGTCCATCAGGTATTGCAGCGCCCACAGGCCCGACACATCGGCCTTGGCTTCCTCGAGCGTGCCGTTCAGTTCCTTGAGCTCCTGGCGCACGGTGGTGGCGCGCCCATTGACGGTGATGGCCTGCGGACCGAGGCCATGCATCAGCTCGTGCATCAGGATGTGCGTGAAGAACGGCTCGAACGCCACCTGCTTGCGGTCGGCCGGGGAGAGCACGCGCTGCGCGATCGGCAACAGCACCTTCTCGTACTTCGCCTGCTGGAAGTTCTTCAGCAGCACGCGCTTCGAGCCCTTGGCCGCGACCACGCGCTCGTCGTTCGGCAGGTTGTAGGCCGCGGTCTGCGTGGCGTGGTTGCCATCACCGCTGTTGTAGACCACGTTGACGACGCGGATCGGCGCGTAGCCGCCCAGCTTCGGGTTGCGGTACTGCGGATCGATCGGCAGGTGGTCCTCGATGTCCTGCAACTGCTCGCTGAAATGCGCCAGCTTGTCCGATTCGGCGGCATCGCGCACCGCGATGAACGCCTCGAAGGCGGCCTTGAAATTGAACCACTCGTCGACATACACCTCGTAGGGGCCGATGGTCGGTTCGATCGACGCGTCGAGGTCCATCCACGCCATGTCGCTGTCGTAGTAGTCGTTGCTGCTGAATGCCGCAGCGCGCTTTTCCAGGTAGGCCTTCAGCGTCGGCTGCTTCGTCTGCCCGGCCGCCTGGCGCAGCCACTGCGCCGCTTCGCTCAATTCATTCTGGTACTCGAGCGAATACGGCACCGCGGTGAACGCGCCGCTGGGCGTGCGCCGGATGGTGGTGAAGAACCCCGCCGCGGCCTCGTGTTCGGCCGGCGCGAGCGTGCCCAGCCAGCTCTCGACCTCGGCGCGCGTCGCGTCGGCCGGATAGAAGCCGCCCTGCGCCGGCCGCTCGCCGACGCCCGGCAGGAACGGCCGGTTCAGGTCGAGCTCCGACCACGGTCCCTTGTTGATGAGGAAGTACTGCAGGCGCGCCTGCCCCAGCGGCGTGTGGTCCTGCAGCAGGTCCAGCAGCAGCGCCTCGTTGCGCGGACTCACCTGGCGCAGGTAGATCGCGTCGATGATCTGCGCGGCGCGGATCATGTCGGCCAGCGCCTGGCGTTCGTTGGCTGGCAGCTTCGAGAGGTCGACGCGGATGTCCACCGGCGCGAAGCGCGCGGCCATCTGGTGCAGTGCCGCCGCATCGGGGAGCGGCGCGGCCCGCGCGGCCGCCGCCAGCGCAAGGCCCGTGGACAGCATCGCCAGGATCGTCGTTGCATGGAGCGGTCGCATGGAATGTGCTCCTTCGGGTGGGTGTGCCGTCGGCGCCGATGCGCCTCGGCGCGCGAATATGCGCCCTATTCTAGCCGATCGGCCGCGCCCGGTGCCCGCGACGGCCGCAGCCGCACCCACAACACATAAGCCAGCGCACTGGCGCCGATCACCGACAGCAGGCCGACGATTTCCGCGCGCTCGGCGAGCGCCACCAGCAACAGCATGCTGGCGATGCCGACGGCCGCCGCCGTGCCCAGCCAACGGAAGTCCAGCGGCGCGGCGCCTTGAGTGATGCCGCGGCGCGCAAGGCGCAACGCGGCCGCGCAGCCGAGCATGTACAGCGGCGCAGTGGCCAGCGTGGACAGCACCGCCAGCTCGGCGAAGCTCCCGCTCAGCGCGAGCAGCAGCACGATCGCGGCATTGACGAGGATCGCCACGTGCGGCACGCGGCTGGCTTCGTGCACGCGGCCCAGCGCCGCGGGCAGCATGCCGTCGCGTGCGAAGGCGAACAGCACGCGCGGATTGCCGAGCAGTTCGCTGCTGAGCAAGCCGAACATCGACACGGCCGCGCCCACCAGCATCAGCGCGCGCAACACGGGACTGATGCTTCCCATCGCGTCCGCCAGCGGCGCCGGCGAGGCGGCCAGCGCGGGCCCGAGCAGGCCCTGGGCGACCAGCTGGATCGCGACATACAGCAGCGTCACCGAGCTCATCGCGATCAACAGCGCGCGCGGGATCGTGCGCGCCGGATCGGCCACCTCGCCGCTCGCGCTCAGCGAGATCTCCATGCCGGTGAACGCGAACAGCGCCAGGATCAGCGCCCGGCCCAGCCCCGCGGTGTCCGGCTGCACGGTCTGCGCGAAATTGCCAGCGTGCACGGCACCTGCGCCGACGACCAGGAACACCAGCAGCGGCAGCAGCTTCAACGCGGTGACGACGCTGACCAGGCGCGTGGCCTGCCGCACGCCGCGCGTGTTGACCAGCGCGAGGCCGCCCACGACCAGCACGCTCACCATCAGGTGCGCGAACGGGCGTTGCGCCGGCGGCAGCACCGAGGCGCACACGTCGGCGATCGCCGCGGTGATGCCGCCGCAGGAGAGCACGCTGCCGAGCCAGGAAAAAGTGCCGGACATGAATCCGGCCAAGGGACCGAACGCGACCGCAATGTAGCCATAGGCGCCGCCGCTGCTCGCCATGCGGCTGCCGCCCTCGGCAAAACAGATCGCCACCGCGCCGACCGCCACCGCGCACACCAGCAGCGCCAGCGGCGCGTAACTGCCCACGCCGGCGGCCAGCGCTGCCGGCACCACGAAGATACCGCCGCCGACCACGATGCAGACGGTGCTGGCGGCCAGGCCCCACGGGCCAACCGCACGCACCAGGCCGGCATCGCGATGATCGTGGCTCATGCGCGCAACCTTAACATCACCTCGAGCCGATATAGCAACGCCGCCGATGCGGCTCTGGCATATTGCCGCGCCATGGGTCCACGCACGCGCGTCCCGTCTTTCGCCGCGCAGGCGGTCATGTTCACGGCCGCCGCGCTGCTGATGCTCGGCAACAACTACGTCTACGATTCGATCGGGCCGGTCGCCGACCTGCTTTCGCGCCAGCTCGGCTTCAGCCACACGCAGATCGGCACGCTCAATGCCGTCTACAGCCTGCCGAACATCTTCCTGGTGCTGGTTGGCGGCGTGCTGACCGACCGGCTCGGCGTGCGCATCGTCGTGTTCTGGACGACCTTCATCTGCCTGGCCGGTGCGGTGCTGACGGCGCTCGGCGCGCACTTCCCGGTCATGGTGCTCGGCAGGCTGCTGTTCGGCATCGGCGCCGAAACGATGATCGTCGCGCTGCTCGTGGCCCTGGTGCAGTGGTTCGACGGCCGCTACCTGGCGCTGTTCCTGGCGCTGAACATCAGCGTCGCGCGCCTCGGCTCCTGGATGGCCGACCGCTCGCCCGACTTCGCCGCAGCGCTGTACGCCCGCGGCTGGCAACCCCCGCTGCTGCTGGCGGCGGGCTTCGCGGCGCTGAGCTTCGCGGCCGCGGCGGTCTACTGCGTGGTCGACCGGCGCGAAGCCGCGCGCGGCACGCTGGCCATCGCGCCGCCGGGCGAGCGCGTGGCCTGGCGCGACATGCTGCGCTTCGGCGCCGGCTACTGGTACATCACCGGCATCTGCGTCACGGTCTACGCCGTGATCCTGCCGTTCCGCAGCACCTTCGCGATCGAGTACTTCCAGCACGCGCACGGCATGCCGCTGGCGGCGGCCGGCAACCTCAACAGCAAGGTGTTCCTCGCCGCCGCGGTGGCCACGCCGTTGTTCGGCCTGCTCGTCGACCGCATCGGGCACCACGCGCAATTGCTGGTGGTGGGCGCGCTGGCGCTGCCGCTGAGCTTCGTGTGCCTCGCCAGCGGCGGCGTGAGCCTGTGGGTGTCGACGGTGCTGCTGGGCGTGAGCTTCTCGATGGTGCCCGCGGTGCTGTGGCCGGCGGTGCCGCGCGTCGCGTCCGCGGCGCTCCTCGGCACGGCCTACGGGCTCATGACGATGCTGCAGAACCTGGGGCTGGCACTCGCCAACCTGATCGCCGGCTACCTCAACGACCGCGGCGGTGCCGGCGCGGCGCACGCGCAGGGCTACACGCCGATGCTGTGGTTCTTCGGCCTGCTGAGCCTGGCCGGCTTCGCCTGCGCGCTGCTGCTGTGGCGCGAGGAGCGCAACTCGGCCCGCTGAGCGTGTCATTGCTGCGCGGCGCCCGAACTTCAGTGGCCGCACGAGCGCGCGTATGTTGACGCGGCCGCACCAATGTCCTTGGACGCGGCGATTTGCGGCGCGCCGAGCGCGGGCGGGCGGCGCCGGGCCCTGCTGCCTTTTCCGACTACACGGATTCACATGGGCCCGGCGCCCGTCCGCGCGAGGGCACGGCAGAATTCCGGCCGGTCCTCTGGCCGGAATTCTGATCCGCGCGCCGCCATGAGCCGCCGGCCGAGGCCATTGGTGCGGCCGCCTCTGAGTGCGCACGCTCTCGGGTACACTGGAAAACATGGCCGGCCGCATTCCCCAGGGCTTCATCGACGAGCTGATCGCGCGCGCCGACATCGTCGAGATCGTCGGCAGCCGCGTGCCGCTGAAGAAGGCGGGGCGCGAATACAAGGCCTGCTGCCCGTTCCACGACGAGAAGACGGCCTCGTTCTGGGTCAGCCCCGACAAGCAGTTCTACCACTGCTTCGGCTGCGGTGCGCACGGCACCGCGCTCGGCTTCCTGATGCAGTACGAGCAGTTGCCGTTCCCCGAGGCCGTCGAGGAACTGGCCGGACGGCTCGGCCTCGAGGTGCCGCACGAAGGCGGTGGGCCGGCGCCGGCGCGCGCGCAGGAGGCGCTCACCGACCTGCTGGGCCGCGTCGCCGGCTTCTACCAGGAGAACCTGTCGAACAGCGAGCGCGCGCGCAAGTACGTGCAGTCCCGCGGACTCGATCCCGCGATCATCGAGCGCTTCCGCATCGGCTACGCGGGCGATTCCTGGAACGACGTGCTGCGGCGGTTCGGTGCCACCGAGGAGTCGCGCCGCGCGCTGTCCGCGACCGGCCTGATCATCGAGCGCGACACGCCGCGTCCCGGGAGCGAGCCCTGGTACGACCGCTTCCGCGACCGCATCATGTTCCCGATCCGCGATCCGCGCGGCCGCGTGCTCGGCTTCGGCGGCCGCGTGCTCGACCGCGGCGAACCGAAGTACCTCAACTCGCCGGAAACGGAGCTGTTCCACAAGGGCCAGGAGCTCTACGGCCTGCACGAGATCCGGCTGGCGCGCACGAGCCTGAAACGCCTCGTGTTCGTCGAGGGCTACATGGATGTCGTACGGCTCCACCAGGCCGGCGTGGCCTGCGCGGTCGCGACGCTCGGCACCGCGACGACGCCCGAGCACCTCAAGCGCGCCTTCCGCCTCGTCAGCGAAGTCGTGTTCGCCTTCGACGGCGACCGCGCCGGCCGCGCCGCGGCCTGGCGCGCGCTGCAGAACGCGCTGCCCGAAGCGCGCGAGGGACGCGAGCTGCGCTTCCTGTTCCTGCCCGAAGGCGAGGATCCGGACAGCCTGGTCGGCAAGGAGGGCCGCGAGGCCTTCGAGGCGCGGCTCGCCAACGCCATGCCGCTGTCGGAATACCTGGCCTCGCAGCTGCGCGAGCAGGCGGACGTCTCGCATGCGGACGGCCGCGCCAAGTTCGTCGCGCTGGCGCGGCCGCTGCTCGCGAAGCTCCCGCCGGGCGTGTACCTGGAACTGATGCTGGCGCGCATCGCGCAGGAAGTCGGGCTCGGTGCGGAACGCCTGCGCGACCTGCTGCAATCGGACCTGCCCGCCGTCGGCGCGGACGCCGCCGATGGCGATGGCGCCGCCCGCAGGCCGCCGGCGCGCGCGAACGCACGCGGCGGCGCGCGTGGCACGGCGGGCCGGCGCGGGCTCGTGACGCAGGCCATCCAGACGCTGCTGCATTTCCCGGCGATCGCCGCGGCGGTGCCCGCGGCCGTGCTGCCGGCGCTCGCCGATATCGGCGAAGCGGAACTCGGCGGCATCGGCACGCTGCGCGACCTGCTGCAGGCGCTGCGCGCGCAACCGCAGCGCACGACATCGCAATTGCTGGAGCAATGGCGCGAGCGGCCCGAGCATCGCCGGCTCGGTGAACTGCATGCCGAGCGCATCCTGCTCGATGCGTCGCAGGCGGGCCCGGAGCTGCGCGGAATCCTCGACCGGCTCATCGGGCAGGTCAGCGCCGACCGGCAGGCGAGGCGCTACGACGAGTTGCTCGGCAAGGTGCAAACGGGCACGGCGACGGCGCAGGAATTGTCGGAATTTCAATCACTTAACAGACGCCCGCGGTCGCCTGCGGGATAGTTTGGTATAATGACGGGATTTTCCGCACCGATTTTGCTCGCCGGCGCTCCTCCCTTCGACAGGGCATGAGGGGTTCCCGGACGCGGTGCCTTTGTCCTGAACACGCCCAAATTTAAAGAGGCCGCAATGCCGTCGACCCGCAAACCGAAGCCCGCTCCCGCAGCCCGGCCCAAGAGCGCCGCGACCGCTGCGAAGCACGCGGCGCCCGCGACGAAGAAATCACATGCGAGTGCCGCCGCTGCAGCGAAGCGCGTCGCCGCGCCCGCGGCGAAGCCCGCCGTGGCTCCGAAAGCCGCGAAGGGCGCGACCGCAAAGGCCGCGGCCAAGCCCGCGCCGGTGGCCGGAAAAGCCGCCGCGCCGGCCGCGGGCAAGCCCTCTGCCGGCAAGTCCGCCGCCGCGCCCAAGGGCGCCGCCGCACTGGGCGCCATCGAGCGCCGCGTCGGCATCGTGCCGGAAGACCGGCAGTCGCAGCTGAAGCTCCTGATCGCGCGCGGCAAGGAGCAGGGTTACCTCACCTACGCGCAGGTCAACGATCACCTGCCCTCCGAGATCGTCGATCCCGAGCAGATCGAGGACATCGTCAACACGATCAACGACATGGGCATCCCGGTGTACGAGAAGGCGCCGGACAACCAGTCCTTGCTGGCCTCCGATCCCTCCTCGCCCGCCGATGAGGAAGCGATCGAGGAAGCCGCGGCGGCGCTGGCCGCGCTCGACGCCGAGCTCGGCCGCACGACCGACCCGGTGCGCATGTACATGCGCGAGATGGGCACGGTCGAGCTGCTGACGCGCGAAGGCGAGATCCGCATCGCCAAGCGCATCGAGGAAGGGCTCGACGCGGTGCGGCTCGCGCTCGCCAGCTATCCGGCCACGCACGAATACCTGCTGCAGACCTACGAGCAGTTCAAGGCGGGCCAGGCGCGCATGATCGACCTCGTGGTCGGCTTCATCGACCCGAACGCGCCGGACGTGATCGCGCAGCCGCAGAACCCGACCAAGGTCGAGCTCGTGGCCGAAGGCGAGAAGAGCGACGACGAGGAAGGCGACGAGGACGATGCCGAGGAAGAGGTCGTCGACACCGGCCCCGATCCGGAGGAAGTCGCGCGGCGCATGGCACTGATCCGCAAGCACCTCAACACCGTGCTCGCCGCGCTCGCCAAGCAGGGGCCGGATGATCCGCGCACGCAGAAGGCGCGCAAGAAGCTGGCCGACGAGTTCATGGAGCTCAAGCTCTCGCCGCGCATGTTCGATGCGCTGACCGCGCAGCTGCGTGCGCACATCGGCGAGATCCGCCAGATCGAGAAGGAGATCATGATCATCGCGGTGCGCGATGCCGGCATGCCGCGCAAGGATTTCATCAGCACCTTCCCGCGCAACGAGACCAGCAGCCGCTGGATCGCCCGGCACGTCAAGGCCGGCAAGAAGTACTCGGCGCCGCTGGCGCGCCTCAAGGACGAGATCGAGCGGCGGCAGAAGAAGCTGCAGTCGCTCGAGGTCGCGTACCACCTGTCGATCGCCGGCATCAAGGACATCAACCGCGAGGTGTCGATCGGCGAGGCCAAGGCGCGCCGCGCGAAGAAGGAGATGGTCGAGGCGAACCTGCGCCTGGTGATCTCGATCGCGAAGAAGTACACCAACCGCGGCCTGCAGTTCCTCGACCTGATCCAGGAAGGCAACATCGGCCTGATGAAGGCGGTCGACAAGTTCGAATACCGCCGCGGCTACAAGTTCTCGACCTATGCCACGTGGTGGATCCGCCAGGCGATCACCCGCTCGATCGCCGACCAGGCGCGCACCATCCGCATCCCGGTGCACATGATCGAGACGATCAACAAGCTCAACCGCATCTCGCGGCAGATGCTGCAGGAGATGGGGCGCGAGCCGACGCCCGACGAGCTCGCGGTGCGCATGGAGATGCCGGAGGACAAGGTGCGCAAGGTGCTGAAGATCGCCAAGGAGCCGATCTCGATGGAGACGCCGATCGGCGACGACGAGGATTCGCACCTCGGCGATTTCATCGAGGACACTTCGGTGACTTCCCCGATCGAGCAGGCCACGAATGAGTCGCTCAAGGAGACCACGCACTCGGTGCTGGCGCAGCTCACGCCGCGCGAGGCCAAGGTGCTGCGCATGCGCTTCGGCATCGACATGAACACCGACCACACGCTCGAGGAAGTCGGCAAGCAGTTCGACGTCACGCGCGAGCGCATCCGCCAGATCGAGGCGAAGGCGCTGCGCAAGCTCCGCCACCCGAGCCGCAGCGAACAGCTGCGCAGCTTCCTGATGGATGACTGATCCGGCCGCGCAAGCCCCGTACCGCCACCCGGTGGTGTATCGCACGGTGCGCGGCGCGGCGCTGTCCGGCGGTCGCGCGGCCCCGGGCATCGTGCGCGCCGCGTTGCCGCCGCCGCCCGGGCCCGTGGGCGAAACATTCCCCGTGCAGCGCGCCGGGGCGGCCGATGTCATCGATGTCGAGGCCACCGGGCGCGACGATGCCGCAGGGCTGTACGACGCGCGGCGCTACAGCGAACCGAACGACTGAGGCCGACGGTCGTCCCGATGAGCACGACGACGCGCTGGTTTGCCGAGGTCACGACCCGCACGGCCCACGATATCCTGGGCTTCCAGTTTCCCACGCGTGACATCGACCCCGCCGGCGGCGTCGACCGCCACAGCGGCGTCTTCGTCACGGTGAGCGAACTGGGCGCGCCGCAGCGCGGGCCGGCCGATTTTCCGTTCATCGGCGCCGCCTCGGTCGCCGTGCGCAATGTCGCGCCCGCCGACGACGGCACGGTGCAGCTGTGGCTGGCGGTCGATCCGCCCTCTTACGAATACCTCAACGTGCGCATCCAGTTCCTGGTCTGCAACGACTGACTGACGGCGCCCGGGCCGGCGCCGCGCCGGCGCGGATCAGTGGGCGTCGCGGCGCGTGCGCGCCTGCTGCAGCGCGACCAGCACGCGCGCCTCGCCGTTGACGATGCCGCAGCGATTGGCGATCTCCGCGGCGCTGCTGCCGCGCGCGGCGAGCTGCGCGGCGGCGTAATAGTCGCCGGCACCGCTCGGCAGCTGGGGCTCGCGCGCCAGGGCCGCGGCGCTCCATTCGCGGCCAGCGACCGCATCGCCGTTCGCCGCGGGCGACGGCGCGGCGGCGGCCGTGGCGGCCTGCTGTGCGTCGAAGCGCAGCAGGTCGAGCTGCTCGAAGATGCGCGCAAGCTCCGCGCGATGCGCGCGGTGCCCGCGCCGCAGCGTGTGGCTGAGCACGCACACGGCCAGTGCCAGCGCCAGAAGGCTGGCGGGCAGCGCCGCGCCGAGGATCAGCGTCCAGTCGGGTTGCAGGTGCAGGTTCAGGTGCAGGGCGTGGAATTTCAGCATGATGGTCTCCGGGAAGATCCTGTGTCGGGATGAATCAGCATTCGTGCCAGGGTGCTAGGGGCTGCCATAGAAGTTCTCGCGCCCGCGCCCCATGATGATGACGACGACGCGGCGGTTGGCGTTGCGGCCGGCCGCGTTGTCGTTGGACTGCAGCGGCCGGTACTGGCCGTAGCCGACCACCGCGAGGCGCTGCGGGTCCACGCCGCGCTCGGTGAACAGCCGCACCACGCTGCCGGCGCGCGCGGCCGACAGTTCCCAGTTCGAGTGGAAGGTCGCCGACCGGATCGGCACGTCGTCGGTGTGGCCCTCGACGCGCACGGCGTTGGGCCAGGGCTTGAGCGCGTCGGCGAGGCGCTGCAGCACCGGCAGGGCCGCCGGCGCCGGCTCGGCGACACCGCTCGCGAACAGGATGTCGGCGCTGATCTGCACCTGCACCGAGTCGCCCTGCTTGTGCACCTGCACCAGGTTGCTCCTGATCAGGTTGGCCAGCACGCCGCTGACGTCGGCTTCGACGCCGGCCAATTCCTTCTGGCGCGCGGCCTCCGCCTCGATCAGCGCCGCGTTGGCCGGATCGCGCGGATCGATCGAGCCGGCCGCGCGCTGCCCGTCGCGCACCGAGCCGCGCGCCTGCGGCAGCGGCATGCGCATGTGCGCCGGCATGCCGGCGGTGAACATGCGGTTCAGCTCGTTGATCGGCATCTGCTCGCTGATGCTCTGCGGCAGGTCGCCGACCGGGATCGGCTGCGGCGCGCGCGGCGTGCCGCGGAACTCGGCGGTCAGCGCATCCGACAGCACGCGGTACTTGCCGGAATTGACCGAGGAGATCGAGTACATGACGACGAAGAAGGCCAGCAGCAGCGTCATCAGGTCGCCGTAGGGAATGGCCCAGGCCTCGTGGTTCTCGTGTTCCAGGTGCGTGCGGCGGCGTGCCATGGCGGCTACTCCAGGTAACTGCGCAGCCGGTTGTCGATGGCGCGCGGATTGTCGCCCTGCGCGATGCCCACCAGTCCCTCGATCAGCATCGCGTGCGCGTGCGCGTGCGCGTGCACGGCCACCTTGAGCTTGTTGGACATCGGCAGGAACAGCAGGTTG
>DATKLZ010000113.1:0-32393 GCA_035542135.1 Steroidobacteraceae bacterium
TGTGTGACCTGCGCCACCTTGGTCTCGGCGATCTCGTAGGTGAACAACCCACACTCGCCCTTGCCCTTGGTGTGCACTTCGAGCATGACCCGCGTCGCCACATGGCGGGCCATCGAGAAGAATCGTTCCAGCACGTCGACGACGAATTCCATCGGCGTGTAATCATCGTTCAGCAGCACGACGCGGTACAGCGGCGGCACCTTCGTCTGTGGTGCCGCCTCGGCCACTGCCACCCCGTGCTCGGGGGATTCGTTCGGATCTGCCATGTGATGCCGATTATAGAGCGAGCCCGCCTCCGTCGCGTGGCACCGGCGAGGGCAGGGCCTTAAGACCGGTCGACGGGCCAAGAAGTTCGAAAAAACAGACAGTTGAGCCACGCAAGCAACGGGCCGTATGATGGCTTGATATGGGCTGGATGGAAGAACTCAAGTCTCCCGGCGCGGTGCAGTCGTTGCTCGCCGACCAGGGCCCGCGGCTGGCGGCGGCCGTGTTCGCCGCCCTGCTCGCCATCCAGGCGGGCGTGCTGGTCACTTCGCAGAACGGCGGCAGCGCCGCACGACCGGGTGCCGAGGGCACCGCCGCCGGGTCGTCCTCGCGCGCACCCGCCGACAGCCGGCGCCCCGCCCTGCAGGTGCCCGCAATCGTCGCCGCGCACCTGTTTGGTGACGCGGCACCCGCCACCGGCGACGGCAATGCGCCGCAGACCGCGGCCCAGCTGGTGCTGGCCGGCGTGCTGGCGGTGCCCGATCCGAAGCGCGGCCTGGCGATCCTCGGCCCCAGCGCCGCAGCGGCACGGCTGTACGCGGTGGGCATGGCCGTGCCGGGCGGCGTCAGCCTGCACGCCGTGTATCCGGACCACGTGCTGCTCGAGCGCGGCGGCGCCATCGAGTCGCTCCAGCTGCCCAAGAAATTCGTGCAGGCGGCCCCGCCGCCGCCGACCGCGGCCATCGGGCCGCAGACGCCCGGGCAGCGCCTGGCGGCGCTGGCCCAGGGCAATGGCGCGTTGCTCGGCGGGCTGCTGCGCGCCACGCCGCTGATGCTGGGCGGCAAGCTCAGCGGTTTTCGCATCTATCCCGGCAGCCGGGCCAGCATGGCCACGTTCAACAAGCTGGGATTGCAGGCCAACGATGTGGTGACGGCCGTGAACGGCACGCCGCTCGATGACCTGAACCGTGGCAACGAGATCCTGCAGACGCTCTCGTCGGCCGCCACGGCCACGCTGACCGTACTGCGCAACGGCCAGCAGCAGGATGTCAACCTCAACCTTGCGGTCGTGGCCAATGATGCCGAGAATGCCGCCGCGCAGGCGGCGGCCGCGGGTCGGCGCGGGGGTGCGTTCGGCGGTCCGGCGGGCATGACGGCGGGCGGACTGACGGGCCGGGGCGTGCCCGGGATGGCCGGCAGCGTGGCGGCGCCGGGCAGCGTCGACGATGGCGGCGCGACGCCGCCGTCCGATGCCGCGCCCGACAAAGCCCCGAACGACCAGTAGACCAGCCACGGAAGCGATCACCTGATGCGAATCCCAGCCTTCACCGCCCTGCGTCGCGCCCGCATTTCCGGCGCCCTGGCCACGGTGCTGGTGCTGGCGGCCGCCGCGCCGGGCAGCGCACAGCAGCAGGGCCAGCGCATCACGCCGAATTTCCGCGATGCCGACATCACGCAGCTGATCGACCTGGTCAGCCAGGCGACCGGCCGGAATTTCATCATCGCCCCCGGGGTGCACGCGCAGGTGACATGGCTGTCGGGCCCGGGCACGACGATGACGCCGGAGCAGTTCTACCAGGGGTTCCTGTCGGTGCTGCAGGTGCACGGGCTGGTGGCCGTGCCTTCCGGCAGCGTCATCAAGGTGCTGCCCGACACGAACATGCGCCAGTACCCGTCCGACGACCTGCCGGGACGCGTGAGCTCCTCCTCCGATGAACTCGTGACGCAGGTGATCTCGCTCAGCAATGTCAGCGCCCAGCAGCTCGTGCCGGTGCTGCGCCCGCTGATGCCGCAGACCGCGCAGCTGCAGGCGGTCACCGGCGCCAACATGCTGGTGATGTCGGATCGGGCCGCCAACATCAACCGCATGATGCGCATCATTGCGCGCATCGACCAGAACAACAATTCGGACATCGACGTGGTGCCGCTGCAGAACGCCACGGCCGCCGACACGGTGCGCGTGCTCAATTCGCTCGTGTCGCAGGGCGGCGGCGAAGCCGGCGGCGGCCCGAACCTGCGGCTCGTGGCCGACGATCGCTCCAACAGCATCCTGATGAGCGGCGACCCGGCGCTGAAGCTGCGCATCCGCGCGCTGATCGCGAACCTCGACACGCCGCTCGACACCGGCGGCGAGACGGTGGTGCGCTACCTCAACTACGCCAAGGCCGAGGACCTGGCCACCAAGCTCAAGGAGCAGATCTCGGCCAATGCGAATGCCGGCGCGGGCGGCAGCCGTCCGGCCGGCGCGCCGCCGAACAATGCCGCGGGCGCCGCGACGGTTTCGCTCGCCGGCGGCACCGGCACGATCTGGGCCGACAAGGACACCAACGCGCTGATCATCACCGCGCCGCCGCGCACGATGCGCGCGCTCAACGCGGTGATCGACAAGCTCGACATCCGCCGCGCGCAGGTGCACGTCGATGCGATCATCGTCGAGGTCTCGGCCGACAAGACCTCCGACCTGGGCGTGAACTGGATCCTCGACGGTTCCAACAGCAAGATGGCGGTGGGCGGCTTCATCGAGCCGATCGGCGGCGTGTCGGCGATCGACCTCTACGGCCTCGCCAAGGGCACGACCACCGACCTCAGCAAGGCCACCGGCAGCAATTTCGCCATCGGCAGGCTGCAGGCGACCGGCGTGAACTTCGGCGCGATCGTGCGCGCGCTGCAGGGCGATTCCCGCACCAACATCATCTCGCAGCCGAGCATCACGATGCGCGACAACGAGGAATCGAAACTCGAGGTCGCGCAGGAAGTGCCGTTCATCACCGGCCAGTACACCAGCACGGCCGGCGCGGGCAGCGCCTTCCAGACCGTGCAGCGCCAGCAGGTTGGCACGATCCTGACCGTGACGCCGCAGATCAACGAGGGCGATGCGGTGATCCTGTCGGTCGAGGTCGAGAGCTCGAGCCTGGCCGCCAGCTCCGCCGGCGCGGTCGACCTGATCACGAACAAGCGCACGATCAAGACCTCGGTGCTGATCCCGGACGGCGGCACGCTGGTCATCGGCGGCCTGATGCAGGACAAGGCGATCAATTCCGAGCAGCGCGTGCCCTGGCTCGGCCGCATCCCGCTGCTCGGCGAGCTGTTCCGCACGCGCGACACCAGCAAGACGAAGACGAACCTGATGGTGTTCCTGCAGCCGCACATCCTGCGCGATGACCGCGGCGCGGCGCTCGAGACCAACAGCAAGTACGACACGGTGCGCCGCGAACAGCGCGATCTGGAGCGCGAGAATACGCTGCTGCCGCTGCAGCCCTTCCAGAAGCTCGACAAGATGCCTGATTTCATCCAGCCGCCGGCGAAGGCGCCTCCGCCCGCTGCGCCGTCGACGGCGCCCGCCACGACACCGGCTGCGCCACCGCCCACGGCGCCGGCTGCGACGCCGGATGCAAGCGCACCGGCGCAGGGCGGCGCGGCGACAGGCAGCCAGCCTTGAGCACGGCGGCCACAGCGGCCCCGCCTGATCCGGGCAGCCTGCGCCTGCCGTTCGCCTTCGCGCGCCGGCACGGGCTGCTGGTGCGCGCCCAGCCCTCCGGCCAGGTCGAGTGCCTGTACCGGGCGCCGGGCACGCCCGCGGCGATGGCCGAGGCGCGCCGCATGCTGCGCGTGCCACTCACCTACACGCCGATCGGCGCCGAGGAATTCGACGCGCTGCTGCAGAAGACCTACGAGGCCGGCACCGAATCGATGCAGGCGGTCGAGGGCCTCGAGGAGAATGCCGACCTCGAGCACCTGGCGCAGGACCTGCCCGAGCAGGCCGACCTGCTCGAGAGCAGCGACGACGCGCCGATCATCCGGCTGATCAACGCCGTGCTGACGCAGGCGGTGCGCGAGAACGCCTCGGACATCCACATCGAGCCCTTCGAGAACCGGCTGGTGGTGCGTTTCCGCGTCGACGGCGTGCTGCGCGAGGTGCTGCAGTCGCGCCGCGCCGTCGCGCCGCTGGTGGTCTCGCGCATCAAGGTCATGTCGCGGCTCGACATCGCCGAGAAGCGCCTGCCGCAGGACGGCCGCATCAGCCTGCGCGTGGCCGGCCGCTCGGTCGACGTGCGCGTCTCCACGATTCCCTCCGGCCACGGCGAGCGCGTCGTGCTGCGCCTGCTCGACAAGCAGGCCGGGCGCCTCGACCTGGGGAGCCTGGGCATGGATCCTTCGACGCAGGCGCTGATGGACGAGCTGATCCACAAGCCGCACGGCATCCTGCTGGTGACCGGCCCCACGGGCTCGGGCAAGACCACGACGCTGTACGCCGCGCTCGAGCGCCTCAACGACAACACGCGCAACATCATGACGGTCGAGGACCCGATCGAGTACTACCTCGACGGCATCGGCCAGACGCAGGTCAACACCAAGGTCGAGATGACCTTCGCGCGCGGCTTGCGCGCGATCCTGCGCCAGGATCCGGACATCGTCATGGTCGGCGAGATCCGCGACCTCGAGACCGCGCAGATCGCCGTGCAGGCCTCGCTCACCGGCCACCTGGTGCTCTCGACGCTGCACACGAACACGGCCGCCGGCGCACTGACGCGCCTGCGCGACATGGGCATCGAGCCCTTCCTGCTCTCATCGAGTCTGATCGGCGTGCTGGCGCAGCGGCTGGTGCGCGTGCTGAACCCGGAGACGCGCCAGAGCTTCGTGGCCGGCGACTACGAGCGGCGCCTGCTCGGGCTCGAGCCGGGCGCCCCCTCCCCGACGCTGTACCGGCCGGGCCCCGGCCCGAACGGCTATCGCGGGCGCACGGGCATCTACGAGCTGATCGTCGTCGACGACGCGATGCGCACGATGATCCACGACGGCGCGAGCGAGCAGAAGCTGGAGAAGCGCGCGCGCACGCAGACGCCGTCGATCCGCGACGACGGCCTGGCGCGGGCGCTGCGCGGCACGACCACGATCGAGGAAGTCCTGCGCGTCACGCGCGAGGACTAGCCCACCGCAGCCGCCGCACGCATGGGCGCCTTCGAATACACCGCGCTCGACAACGCCGGCCGCTCGCACCGCGGCGTGCTCGAGGGCGACACCGCGCGCCACGTGCGCAGCATGCTGCGCGAGCGCTCGCTCCTGCCGGTGTCGGTGGCCGAAGTGTCGGCGCAGGAATCGCGCACCCAGCGCGCCAGCCAGGGCTTCGCGCTGCGCCGGCGCGTCTCGACCGCCGACCTGTCGCTGCTGACGCGCCAGCTTGCCACGCTGGTGCGCGCCGGGCTCCCGCTCGAGGAGGCGCTGCTGGCCGTGTCGCAGCAGACCGAGCGGCCGCGCGTGCAGGGCATCCTGCTCGGCGTGCGCGCCCGCGTCATGGAGGGCCACACGCTCGCGGCCGGCCTGGCCGATTTCCCGCGCGTGTTTCCGGAGATCTACCGCGCCACGGTCGCGGCCGGCGAACAATCCGGCCACCTCGACACCGTGCTCGAGCGGCTCGCCGACTACACCGAGGGCCGCGAGGTGCTGCGCCAGAAGGTGCTCGGCGCGATGCTCTATCCGATCGTGCTCACGATACTGAGCTTCATGATCGTGTCGGTGCTGCTCGCCTACGTGGTGCCCAAGGTCGTGGCCGTGTTCCAGAACAGCAACGCGAAGCTGCCGGTCATGACGCGCGCGCTGGTGTTCGTCAGCGACCTGCTGCGCCACTACGGCATCTGGCTGCTGGCGGCGATCGCCCTCGGCGCGGTGCTGTTTGGCCGGTGGCTGCGCGACCCGGACCACCAGCGCCGCGTGCACCGCTGGCTGCTGACCGTGCCGCTGGCGGGCAAGCTGCTGCGCGGCTTCAATACCGCGCGCTTCACCCGCACGCTGAGCATCCTGACGGCCAGCGCGGTGCCGGTGCTCGACGCGCTGCGCATTTCCGGCGAGGTGGTCAACAACCTGCCGATGCGGGATGCGGTCACCGAGGCGACCGCGCGCGTGCGCGAGGGGGCGCCGATCGGCCGCTCGCTGGCGCAGAGCCGGCTGTTCCCGCCGATGACGATCCACCTGATCTCGAGCGGAGAGGCCAGCGGCACCCTGGAGAACATGCTCGAGCGTGCCGCGCTGAACCAGGAGCGGGAGCTGGAAGGCCTGGTCACGGCGCTGACGGGCCTGCTGGGGCCGCTGCTGATCGTGGTCATGGGCCTGTTCGTCATGGGCATCGTATTTGCAATGCTCTTGCCCATCTTCGAGATGAATACGCTCATTCGATGAACAAATTGTGAACCACCGCCATTGCATCGGCGGCCGGTTGGACTTATTTTCCGCGACGTACGGGTTGCACCATCTGCTGAGATCGGGCGACATGGGCGGGAACTCGGATTCAGAAGACTTCGACGACGACGATGACGGCGACGAGAGCGTCGGCGACGACGGTCTCGACGTCGATCGCGTCATGAAAGACATGGAGATCGCCAAGCGGCGCGCCGCCAAGGCCGGGGAGCCCGCCTGGCGGCGGCTCGAGCGCCGCATGGAACAGCAGCACACGGCCGAGCTGATCAGCGATTTCGAGGACTACGACATCGGCGACGGACCGCCGCGCCGCAAGGCCCGGGTGTCACGCTCCAGCCATTGACGCCCCGCGCTACTGGGCGCCGCGCCTCAACACCCCGACGACGACGCCCTCGATCAGCATGGGCTGCCGATGCAGGTCGACACGGATCGGCTCGAACTCGGCGTTCTCGGGCAGCAACCACACCACCGAGCCCTGCTGCTTGTAGCGCTTCACCGTGACCTCGTTCTCGAGCCGCGCGACGATGATCTGGCGGTTGCGCACCTCGCTGGTGCGATGCACCGCGACCAGGTCGCCATCGAGGATGCCGGCGTCTTTCATGCTCATGCCGACGACCTTGAGCAGGTAATGCGGCCGCGGCTGGAACAGCGCCGGATCGACGTTGAGGTGATCGACGATGTGCTCTTCGGCAAGGATCGGGCGGCCGGCCGCGACCCGCCCGACCAGCGGCAGGCCCAGTTGCTCGCGCAGCGTGTCTTTGAGGCGGATACCGCGCGAAGAGCCCGGCACGAGCTCGACGCAGCCCTTGCGCGCCAGCGCGCGCAGATGCTCTTCGGCCGCGTTGGGCGAGCGAAAGCCAAGCTGCTCGGCGATCTCGGCGCGCGTGGGCGGCATGCCGGTCGAAACCAGCGCCGTGCGGATCAGGTGCAGCACCTGGGACTGCCTGGGAGTGAGATCTGACATGGCTGTGATTATATACAGGTGCCGGCCCCGTGCAAGACCGGTTTTCGACGTCGTGCGCAACGCCAATTGTCTGAAAAACCTGTCGCGCGATGACGACAGGCGCGTTGTTATGCTTGCAATCCGTCGCCGGATTTGGTCAAGTTGCGCCTCCGCAGATCTCCCGCGACAGCGATGTTGTGCAGGCGTGGCGCGGTATGTACTGACACGCGTGATATCACACGAAATCAATGGGGACTTTATCAATGAATAAGGCAATTGTTGTGAAGCTGGCTGCCGCTGCGGCTGTTTTCGCTCTGGCTGGTTGCACGGACCTCAAGCCGTTGCAGGCTGAAGTCGACGCGCTCAAGACCCAGGTGGGCACTCTGCAGTCGAACCTGGCCGCTCACTTGGCGGACAAGTCCGATGCGAATGCGGCCGCCAAGGCCAGCTCTGACGCCGCCTCCGCCTCGTCGGCCGCTGCCGCCGCGCAGAGCACGGCGAACCAGGCGCTGGCCGCCGCCCAGGCTGCCCAGTCGGGCGTCGATGCGACGAACGAGAAGATCGATCGCATGTTCAAGAAGTCGGTGTCGAAGTAATCCACTTCGCCTGATTTCCCGGGCCCTCGGGCCGGAAACAAAAACGCCGCGATGTTCGCGGCGTTTTTTTTGGCCCTGCGTCCACGGAGCCGCCCTGTACGGCGTTGCGGTCAATAGCGCACGAGCGCTGATCCCCATGTGAATCCACCGCCGAAGGCCTCCAGCAGCAGCAGGTCGCCGCGCTTGATGCGCCCGTCGCGCACGCCGACGTCGAGCGCCAGCGGCACCGAGGCGGTCGAGGTGTTGCCATGGTCGGCCACCGTGACGATGACCCGCTCCATCGGCATGCCGAGCTTCTTCGCGGTGGCCTGGATGATGCGGATGTTGGCCTGGTGCGGCACGAGCCACGTGAGTGCTTCCTTGGCGACCCCATTGGCCTCGAGCGCCTCGTCGACGGCGCGCCCGAGCATCGTGACCGCGACCTTGAATACCTCGCTCCCGGCCATCCTGATGAAATCGCCCTCGGGGTGTAACCCCGCGGACACACCGCCCGTGCAGCGCAGCAGCTCGAGATAGGAACCATCGGCGTGCAGGTGCGTGGAGAGGATCCCGGGCTCGGTGTCCGGTGCCAGCAGCACCGCGCCGGCGCCATCGCCGAACAGGATCGCCGTGCCGCGATCGTTCATGTTGGTGATCTTCGAGAGCGACTCGGAGCCGACGACCAGCGCCAGCTTCGATTCGCCAGCGCGGATGAACTTGTCGGCCATCGACAGCGCGTAGATGAAACCGCTGCAGGCCGCCTCGACGCTGAGCGCCGGGCAGCCGAGGTTGCCGAGCCGCCCCTGCAGCATGACGCCGGCATTCGGGAAAATGAGGTCGGGCGTGCAGGTGCCGACGATGATCAGGTCGACCTCGCGCGCCTCGCGCCCGGCCGCGGCCAGCGCGTTGCGCGCGGCATGCTCGGCCATGTCGACGGTGGTCTCGCCGGGCGCCACGATGTGGCGCCGCTCGATGCCAGTGCGCTCGCGGATCCAGGCGTCGCTGGTATCCATGCGCTTCTCGAGGTCGGAGTTGGTCAGCAGCCCCGCGGGCAGGTAACTGCCGGTGCCGACGATCCGGGAACGCATCAGTTGAGACCCGTCGCCACTTTGGAGATCGCTCGAGCGCTGGGCGGGCCGCGTTCAGCCCTTGTCTTCCAGCTCGGCCTTCTCGATGACGCGCTTGCCGCGGTAGAAACCGTCGGGCGTGATGCAGTGACGCAGGTGCGTCTCGCCGGTCTGTGAATCGATCGACAGCGCCGGGCGCTTCAGACCGGAATGCGAACGGTGCATGCCGCGCTTGGAAGGCGTCTTGCGGCTTTTCTGTACGGCCATGTCCTGGACACTCCTGACTGGAAATCGAAAAAACCTACTTGCGACCCTGCTCGAGCAGCGCGCGCAGGTCCGCGAACGGCCGCTGCGTTTCCTCTGCCTCTGCCTCCGCGCCGCCCTCGGCGCAGCGCTCGCCGGCCGCGTGCCGCGGCACCAGCGGGAGCGAGAGCAGCAGCTCCTCCGCGACCAGCGCGGCGAGCGTGCCGTGCCCATCGGCGGCGAGGAACGTCTCCGTCGCCTCATCGACGCTGGCCGCCTGCGCTTCGCTGTCGACCACGGCGACATGCGATGCACTGTCGATCGGCAAGCGCATCTCGCGCAGGCATCGCTGGCACTGCGGCTTCAGGACCGCCTGCACGCGCACGTCTGCCACGCAGGCCCCGCGCTCGCGGCCAAACCGCAACCACGCCTTGACGGGCCCGTCGGCGAGACTGAATTCGGCTGGAATACCCGGCAGGTCACCCAGGGGAATCTCGAACTCGAACCGCGCGCCGGTGTCGGCCAATTTGGCCAAGTCACGCGGCTTGGACCAGCCGTCAGGCATGGGGCGCGTATGATAGGTAGGCATGGGCGGCAAGTCAAAACCGGGGGCAACCGTTAAGCCCTTGTTTCTATTCCGCTGATTGGCCCGGCTGTCATGAGCGTTGCGCCTCCCGGACTGATCCTGGCCTCCACATCACCCTACCGCCGCGAACTGCTGGCCCGCCTGGGGCTCCCCTTCAGCGTGCACCGGCCGGACGTCGACGAGCAGCGACAGCCGGGCGAGCCGCCGCGGGCGCGGGCCGAGCGGCTCGCGCTCGCCAAGGCCAGTGCCGTGGCGGCTCTGCACCCGCAATCGGTGGTCATCGGCGCCGACCAGGTGGCCGCCTGCGGGGCGTTGATCCTCGACAAGCCCGGCAATGCCGACATGGCGCGGGCGCAGCTGCGCGCCCAGTCGGGCCGCAGCGTCCAGTTCTTCAGCGCCGTGGCCATCGTGCAGGCCGGCAGCGGTTCGAGCGATTGCTTCACCGACCTGACGACGGTTTCGCTGCGCCCCCTCGGCGAGGCCGAGATCGATGCCTACGTCGCGGCCGACCGCCCCTTCGATTGCGCCGGATCGCTGCGCAGCGAAGGACTGGGCATCAGCCTGTGCGAGCGGATCGAGAGTACCGACCCGACCGGCCTGATCGGCCTGCCGCTGATCAGGCTCGCGGCGGCCTTGCGCGCGCGCGGCTACGCGCTGCCCTGAGGCCCGCCGCGCCGCCCGCACGGCCGCGTGCCGCCGCCGCGGCGAGCGCATCGAGCACCGCCTTGAGCTCGGGCGGGAGCGGCGCGCTGATGCTCACCTGCCCGCCCTGCGGCCAGTCGAAGGACACGCTGTGCGCGTGCAGGAACATGCGCTGCAGCCCCAGCTCGCGCAACGCCGCGTTGGCGGCCGCATCGCCGTATTTCACGTCGCCCGCGACCGGGTGGCGGCAATAGGCGGCGTGCACGCGGATCTGGTGCGTGCGGCCGGTCTCGAGCGTCGCCTCGACCAGCGACGCGCGCGTGCCGAACTGCTGCACGAGCCGGAAGCGCGTGCGCGCGCTCTTGCCGCCCTCGCCCACGCGCACGGTGCGCTCGCCGCTGACGCGCGCCTCGGTCTGGAGCGGCGCGTCGATGAGCTTGCGGCCGAGCTCCCAGCGCCCGACGACGAGGGCCAGGTAGCTCTTCTCGACGCGGCCTTCGCGCAGCAGCTCGTGCAGCACGCGCAGGGCCGAGGGCTTGCGCGCGACCATCAGGATGCCGCTGGTGTCGCGGTCGAGCCGGTGCGCCAGTTCGAGCGTCTCATCCGGGCGCGCGGCGCGCAGCGCTTCGATGACGCCGTGGGACAGGCCGCTGCCGCCATGCACGGCCAGCCCCGCGGGCTTGTCGAGCACCAGCAGCCGATCGTCCTCGTACACGATGGCCGCGTTGACGCGCTCGACCAGCGCCGGCGGCACCCGCGCGGCGCCGCCGGCGGCGAGCAGCTGGGCGGTCCCGGAGCGCTCGTGCACCGGCGGCACGCGGATCATGTCGCCGGCCGCCAGGCGCTGCTCGGCCCGGCAGCGCTTGCCGTTGACGCGCACCTCGCCCTTGCGGATCAGCCTGAAAATGCGGGTCATCGGCACCCCCGGCAGCAGGCGCGCGAGCGCCTTGTCGAGCCGGGTGCCGGCGTACTCGGCGTCGACCGGGTGCTGCCGCACCGCCGAGCGGGCCCCGGGGCCCGCGGCGGGCGCTTCCATCACGTTTTTGCCGGCTGCCACAGGGTCGATCCTAAATCTTTGTTTCTAAAGCCCGCTGCCGCTATACTGCCCAAGTCCCGCAGCGTGGCCGGGCTCGATGAGGGCCTCAAAACCGCGCGCGGCGGCAAGTACGCGGCCCATATGCTCGGTAAGAGCGGTCCGCATGGTAGTTGGTCCTCGGTTACGAGGCCATCGCAAGAGTTCGGCCGACCTTCAGGGTCTGCGCCCTTGCCCTTCAAAGCTGCTCCCGCGAGAGACGGTAGAGCCTGAAGCCAAGCGCGCAATGACGGGTCAGCGAACCTCAAGGTTTTCCGGCGCTGCCGATATCGGCGGCTACAACAAAATCGATGCCCCACCGCACGCGCCGCCAATCAATCTTCGGGTTCACCAGCTGTCCGCCTGACGCCGCGGCGCCGCCTGTTTCCAGGCTTGGCGCCGCGCGGTCGGTCCCTCACGCAAATGTAGCAGGGACAAATGAAGAGAATGCTCATCAATGCAACTCAAGTGGAAGAGTTGCGCGTCGCACTGGTTGACGGCCAGAAGTTATACGACCTTTCGATCGAGATACCGTCCAAGGAACAGAAGAAAGCCAACATCTACAAGGCGCGCATCTCGCGCGTCGAGCAGTCCCTCGAGGCCTGCTTCGTCGATTACGGCGCCGAGCGCCACGGCTTCCTGCCGCTGAAGGAAATCTCCAAGGAATACTTCAAGGGCCAGGGCGCGGGCGGGCGCACGAACATCCGCGAGCTGGTCAGCGAAGGCCAGGAGCTGCTGGTCCAGGTCGAGAAGGAAGAGCGCGGCACCAAGGGCGCGGCGCTCACCACCTTCATCAGCCTGGCCGGCCGCTTCCTCGTGCTGATGCCCAACAGCCCGCGCGCCGGCGGCGTCTCGCGCCGCATCGAGGGCGAAGACCGCGACCAGATGCGCGAGGTCATGAACCAGCTGAACGTGCCGGAGGGCATGGGCGCGATCATCCGCACCGCCGGCGTCGGCCGCGCGGTCGAGGAACTGCAGTGGGACCTCGATAACCTCAAGACCCAGTGGGACGCGATCTCGCAGGCGGCCAACAGCCGCCAGGCGCCGTTCCTCGTCTACCAGGAAGGCGACGCGGTCACGCGTTCGCTCCGCGACTACCTCGGCGATGACATCGGCGAGGTGCTGGTCGACGACGCCTACGCGCACCAGAAGGCGCAGGAGTACATGCAGCGCTTCATGCCGGCGGACATGCAGCGCAAGCTCAAGGCCTATACGGACGACATCCCGCTGTTCACGCGCTACCAGATCGAGAACCAGATCGAGTCGGCCTACGCGCACAAGGTGCAGCTGCCCTCGGGCGGCTCGCTGGTGGTCGACTACACCGAGGCGCTGGTCTCGATCGACATCAACTCGGCGCGCGCCACGCGCGGCGGGGACATCGAGACCACCGCGACCAACACCAACCTCGAAGCGGCCGACGAGATCGCCCGGCAGCTGCGCATCCGCGACATCGGCGGGCTGATCGTCATCGACTTCATCGACATGGAGGACACGAAGAACCAGCGCGCGGTCGAGGACCGCCTGCGCGAGGCGATGAAGATGGACCGCGCGCGCATCCAGATCGGGCGGTTGTCGCGCTTCGGCCTGCTCGAGATGTCGCGCCAGCGCCTGCGACCGAGCCTCGGCGATTCGAGCCACCTGGTGTGCCCGCGCTGCAACGGCATCGGCAGCATCCGCAGCGTCGAATCGCTGGCGCTGTCGATCCTGCGCCTGATCGGCGAGGACGCTCGCAAGGAGCGCACCGCGCGCATCATCGTGCAGGTGCCGGTGGAAGTCGCCACCTACCTGATGAACGAGAAGCGCGACTGGCTGCGCGACACCGAGGAGAAGACGCGCGTCAACATCGTGCTGGTGCCCAACCCGCACATCCAGACGCCGGAATACTCGTTCCGCCGCGTGCGCGACGACGAGGTCGCGCTGCCCGAGCACAGCCAGGCCAGCTACCAGATCCCGGTGGCGCCGACGGTCGCCGAGCCGACGCTCGAGCGCGACAAGCCCGCGGCGGTAGCGCCCGCGGTCGCGACGTTCATGCCCACGACGCCGGCGCCGATCGTCGAGGCGCCCGCGCCTGCTCCGGCGCCGGCGCCGGCACCGGCAGCACCGCGCGCTGCGGCGGGCACGGGCGGATTCTGGTCCCGGCTGAAGGGCCTGTTCAGTGGCGGCGAGGCTGCGGCCGAGGCTGGCGGCGGACCGGCTGGCGACCTCGGTGGCCGGCACGAGTCGCGCCGCGACGGGCGAGATCACCGCGATGGCCGTGATCGCAACGCGCACCGGCGCGGTGGCGGCCGCGGTCCCTATGGCGATCGCTCCGCTCGCCGCGAGGGCGGCGGCCACCGCAACGAGCCGCGCCGCGATGGGCGCCCGCGCGATGAACAGAACCGCGGCGATTCGCGCCGCAACGAGGCGCCGCGCGGCGAAGCGCGCGCGAACGCCCCGCACCGCGATGCCCCGCCGCGCCGCGATGAACCGCGCCGCGACGAGCCGCGCGATGCCGCGGGTGCCGCGCCACCGCCCGGTGGCGAGCCGCGCCGCGAAGGCGAGCGCGGTGAACGCAGCGGCCGGTCACGCCGCGGAGGCCGGCGCCGTCGCGGCGGCGGCAATCGCGAAGGTGGCGAACGCCACGGGCTGGGTAATGACGCAGGCAATGCCAGCGCCAGCGGCAACGGCAACGGCAACGGCAATGGCGCTGGCAATGGCAATGGCCAGGCGGCGAATCAGGGGCCGGCTCCGGCGCGCAGCGCTGACCTGGGTGGCGGCGCTGCAGCCGCAGACTCGCGGCGCGAATCGTTCGAGTCCCCCGCGGCGGAAGGCGGCGCAGGCGGCGCACCGGCGATGAGCTGGACCCAACCGGCGCGCCCGAACACGGGCCAGGCACAGTTGTTCGACGCACCGCCCGCGCCCGCGCCCGCGCCCGCGCCAGCGCCAGCGCCGGAGCCAGCGACTGCACCGGCGCAGTCGGCTGCACCACCGTCCGCCCCTGCGCCGGAACCGCATGCGCCATCAGCACCGGCGCCGAAGCAGGTGCTCTGGTCCTCAGCTCCGGCCATCGACTCCTGGCACAGCGAGTCGCGCCGCGACGAGTAAGGCGCCCACGCGTTCGAGGTCGGCGCTCGTGTTCACATCGGGTCCCGGCGGCACGATGCCGTCGGCGACCCGGATGTCGAAGCCCGCCTCGAGCGCGCGCAGCTGCTCGAGCTTTTCGATGAGCTCGAGCCGCGAGGGCGGCAGCTCGGCCATGCGCCGGAGCGCGCCGACGCGATAGGCGTAGATGCCGATGTGGCGGCGCGCGCCCCGCCAAGGCGCCGGCGCGGCCGCGCCCGCATCGTCGCGATGCCAGGGAATCGGCGCGCGGCTGAAATAGAGCGCCCGCTGCGCGGCATCAGCCACCACCTTCACCGCGTTCGGATCGAGGAACTCCTCCTGCGACTGGATCGGCGTGGCCAGCGTCGCGACGTCGGCCTGCGGATGCCGCTCCAGGAGCGCTGCGACCTGCCGCACCAGCTGGGGCGGCAGCATCGGCTCGTCGCCCTGCACGTTGACGACGATCTCGCCGGCATCCCAGCCGCGCAGGCGCGCGACTTCCGCGATGCGATCGGTACCCGAAGCATGCGTGGCGGCGGTCATGACGATGTTGCCCGCGTGCGCCGGCGTGACGAACTCGCGCGCCGCGGCGGCGATGCGCGCGTCGTCGGTGGCGATCAGCACCTCGGTCGGCTGCGCGGCGCAGGCGCGCTCGTACACCCACTGCAGCATCGGCTTGCCGGCGATGGCGAGCAGCGGCTTGCCGGGGAGTCGTGTCGAGGCGTAGCGCGCCGGAATCACGACCTTGAACACTAGGGCCTGCCCTGGAAGGTTGCGCTCACAACGTACTCATACGGCCGCCCGGCGCTCACGTGGAATGACCACGCAGCGCTCCTCGCGCCTTGCCTGAGAGCATTTTGAGCAGCAACGCATCGATGTCCCGGGCAGGGCCAGGCCCTAGCGCTCCAGCAGCGGATCGCCGGGCTCGAGCGGCCGCGCCGCCTCCTCGAGCATGACCGGTATGCCATCGCGCACCGGGAACGCGAGCCGGTCGGCGCGGCACACGAGCGCCTTGCCGCCCGCGTCGTCGGCCAGCCGTAGCGGGCCCTTGCACAGCGGGCAGGCGAGGATGTCGAGCAGGCGTGCGTCCATCAGGATTCTCCCTAGCAGGCCGCGCTCGTCCGCGGCGGCGAAACGCGCACTGACGGGCAGGCACCAGCAGTTGTCCGGCGCGATGTCGCGGCATTTTACTGCATCCTTCTCCGTCATGATGACCGGCAGGCCGTCGCCGAAGCGAAGCTCGTGGCCGCTGTAGCGGTGGTGATCGGGGAAGCGATGCGCGACAGGCTGCAGGCCCGCTGATTCCAGCGTGGCGAAGAAGCGGCGCGGATTGCCGATGCCGGCCACGGCATGCACGCGCTGGCCGCTGAAGCTGCGCAAGGTGCGCTCGAGCGCCACGCGGCCGACGGGCTGCAGCAGCTCGCCCGCCAGCGACATGCGGTGTGCCGCCGACCAGTCTCCCGGCGGCGCGCCGGCGCCCGCCTCCGTCAGCACCACCGCGGCGACGCCGCGCAACCGCGCCGCGCTTTCGCGCAGGGGCCCGCCCGGCAGCAACGAGCCGTTCCCCAGGCCCCGCTGGCCGTCGACGAGCGCGATCTCGACCGCGCGCGCCAGCCGCAGGTGCTGCAGGCCATCGTCCGCGACGATGACGCGCGCGCCGTCGGCGATCGCCGCCTGCGCTGCCGCGACGCGGTCGCGGCTCACGTACACCGGGCTGCCGGTGCGCAGCCGGATCAGCAACGCCTCGTCGCCGACGTCGACGGCACGGCAATTCTCGTCGACCCGCAGGATGTCGGTGGTCACGCGCCCCGTGCTGCCGCGCCCGTAGCCGCGCGTCACGACCGCCACCGGCAGGCCGAGCGCGCGCAGCTGCCCAACCAGCCAGATCACCAGCGGCGTCTTGCCGGTGCCCCCGACGGTGATGTTGCCGACGACGATGACCGGCGCCGCGACCCGCACGCGCCGCAGCCAGCCGCGCGCGTACAGCCACTGCCGCAAACGCACCCCCGCCCCGTACAGCGCCGACAGCGGCCGCATCCACCACGGCGCCCGCGCCCGCTCGTACCAAACCCGCTGCAACCACGCGTCGATGTTCACGGCTACGCGCAACACATCGACGAAGCATCAACGCGCGGACATGCCGGCGCCGGCGCACGGACATCTCCGTCCGGATGCCGCGGCGGGCACCGCAGCCCGAGCGTCGGCGCAATGCAGTGTTTCATCGGATTCTCGCGAGACTACAACAAGCCATTGGGCCAGCGAGGGCAAGGAACGCCGGCCAGGCTTCGCCCGGCGAAGCCTGGCTGAAGCGTGCCCGCCGGCATCCGGACGGAGATTTCCGTGCGACGGCGCTGGCGTCTCACACGTTGAAACTCAGCTGATGCAATTGCGCGTACACCTTCGAATGCGCGACCAGTTCGGCGTGCGTGCCCGACTCGATGATCGCCCCATCCTGCATGACGACGATCAGGTCGGCGTGCTCGATGGTCGAGAGCCGATGCGCGACGATGAAGGTGGTGCGGTTCCTGACCAGCTGGTCGAGCGCCGACTGGATGTGGCGCTCGGATGCGGTGTCGAGCGAGGAGGTCGCCTCGTCCAGCACCAGGATCGGCGTATTGCGCAACAGCGCGCGTGCGATCGCAATGCGCTGGCGCTGGCCGCCCGAGAGCAGCAGCCCGCGGTCACCGACGATGGTGTCGAGCCCCTGCGGCAGCTCGGCGACGAACTCGCTGACGAATGCCGCCTGCGCCGCCGCCTCGACCGCGCCGGCGTCCACGCCGCTGGCGCCGAAGACGATGTTGTTGCGGATCGTGTCGTTGAACAGCACGACTTCCTGGCTCACCAGGCTGATCTGCGCACGCAGGTCGCGCAAGCGGTATTCGCGGATATCGACGCCGTCGAGCAGCACGGCGCCGGAACTGGGATCGTAGAAGCGCGGCAGGAGCGAGACCAGCGTCGACTTGCCGCTGCCTGAACGCCCCACGATAGCCACGGTGGTGCCAGCAGCCACGCGGAGGTTGATGTCGTGCAGCACGCGGCCCTTGTCGCTGTCGTAGGTGAATTGCACGCCGCGGAACTCCACGTCGCCGCGCGCACGCTCGAGCCGCCGCGCGCCGCCCTCGGGCTCGCCCGGCGTGTCGATCACCTCGAACAGTCCGGCGCCGGCGGCGATGCTCTGCTGGAGCGGCCCGCTGATGCTCACCAGCCGGCGGAGCGGTTCGGGCACCAGCAGCAGCGCCGTGAGGAACCCCAGCAGGTCGCCGACGCGCATCGCGCCGCTGTTGACCTGGTGGATCGCGACGTACAGCACGCTCGCCAGGCCGAGCGCCGCGATCATCTGCACGACCGGGTTGCTGGTGGAGCGCGCGGAGATCAGCCGCATGTTCGAGTGCCGGTTGTGCTCGTTCGCGACCGCGAAGGCGGCCTGCATGTGCTCCTGCGCGTTGAACACCTTGACGACGCGGTGCGCCTCGATGGCTTCCTTCGCCAGCCGCGTCACGTCGCCCATCGAATTCTGGATGCGGGTGCTGTAGCGGCGGAAGCGCCGGTTCACGCTGCTGACGAGCCCGGCGATGACCGGCGCGGCCAGCATCGCGAAGATCGCCAGCTGCCAGTTCAGCCAGAACAGGTAGACCAGCAGCGAGATGATCGTGATCGTGTCGCGGATCACGACCGTGGCGGAATTGGTCACCGCGTCGGCGACCAGCTCGATGTTGTAGGTGAGCCGCGAGAGCATCGCGCCCGAGGATTCACGCTCGTACCAGGCGGTCGGCAGCCGCATGTAGTGCGCGAACAGGTCGGCGCGCATCGTCTTGGTCATCTGCCGGCTGACCCAGCCGGGGAAGAAATTCGCCAGGTAGTCGCCGATGCCGCGCAGCAGGAACAGCAGGACGATGCCCGGCGGCACATAGCGCAGCACCGTCAGGTTCTTCTCGACGAAGGCCGCGTTGAGGAAATTCTTGACGAACCAGGCGGTGATCGTGCTGACCGAGGCGTACATCAGCATGCCGAGCACGCCGATCATGAACATGCCCCAGTGCGGCCGGGCGTAGCCCAGCAGCCGGCGGTAGACCGCGCCCGCGTCGACGGCGGCAGGCGGCGGATTCAAGGCGCCTGGCCCCCGGCGTCGTGCGTGGTGATGAAATCCAGCTGCGAGAACCCGAGCTGCCCCAGCACGTCCATCGCCGTGACCACGGACTGGTGCGTGGCGCGGCCGTCGGCGCGCAGGCTCACCGGCGCGTCGCGTCGCGCCGGCGCGACCTGCTCGATCGCCCGCCGCAGCGTGTCGGGGCTCGCGTTGACGAGCTCGCGGTGATTGACCAGGTAGCTGCCGCCGGCCGTGACGGTGACCACCAGCGGCGCATCGGTGTTGCGCTCGACCGGCACCGAGCTCGCCTGCGGCAGGCGGATGCGCAATCGCCCCTCGCCCGAGAAATTCGCCGACAGCATGAAGAAGATCACCAGCATCAGCACCACGTCGATCAGCGAGACCATGTTGATCTCGGGATCCTCGTGGCGGCGCGGCTTCAGGTTCACGATGCGCCGGCCTGCCCCGCCGTCTGCTGCGATTCCAGCGCATCGGCCAGCATGATCGCGTCCTTCTCGATCTCGATGACGATGCGGTCGACGCGCCCGCGCAGGTAGCGGTAGCCGATCAGCGCGGGAATCGCCACGCACAGTCCCGCGGCCGTCGTCACCAGCGCCTGCGCGATGCCGCCCGAGAGCATGCGCGGGTCGCCCATGCCGCCGGCGTTGATCGCATTGAAGGCCTTGATGATGCCGCCGACCGTGCCGAGCAGCCCCAGGAGCGGCGCGACGCCGGCGATCGTGCCGAGCGTGTTGATGAAGCGTTCGAGCTCGTGCACGACGTGGCGGCCGGCGTCCTCGAGCCGCTCGTTCAGCGCCTCGCGCGTGCGGTGGCGATTGGCGAGCCCCGCGGCCAGCACCTTGCCGAGCGGCGAATTCTGCGCCAGGGCGGCGATGACCTGTTCGTTGACCTGGTTGGCCTCGACCAGCTGCCACACGCGCTTGGTCAGGTCGGGCGGCAGCACGCGCCGGTCTTGCAGGGTCCAGAGCCGCTCGAGGATGATCGCCGCGGCGATGATCGAGAACAGGATGATCGGGCCCATCATCCAGCCGCCGGCGCGCACGATTTCCCACATCTGCTGGTCTGCTCCGCTTCGATGCCGAACTCCCATGATACCTAAGGCGCCGCGGCGGGACCTACCATTAGGGGCAGGGCGCGCCCTGGGGCCGGCGCCAGCACTCGACGTCGATGCGGCCCGCCGCCGACACGCGCAGCTCGAACGCGCCGTGCAGCCCGGTGATGAGCGCGTGCGCGCCCGCCTCCGCCCACGCGCGCCGCGCCGTGGCGATGTCCGGCCGCGCCGCATCGCGGGCACCGCCACTCAGCAGCAGCCACGGTGCCGCGGCGCTGTCGCCGGCCTGCGGAGGACGCAGCGCCCCGACCGCGCGTGACACCGGCAGCACGATGGCCTGCGCCGCGGGCGCCGCCGGCCACGCCGTCGCGGCAACGGCGCCGGACCCGGGCAGCAGCAGGCTCGTCGCGCCGGCGTGCACGCGCAGCGAGCAGGTCGCCGCCTCGAGCACTTCGAAGTCGACGCCATCCCAGTTCCAGCGCGCGCCGGGCCGGCAGGCGGGGAATTCCGGCGGCAGGGCCATCGCGTCGCCGGAGGCGAGGCTGCGCACCGGCAGCGCCGCGCCGAGCGCCAGCACGCCCGCGCCGCGATCGCCATCGAGCCGGGGCAGCACGATCGCATCGAGCGAGCGCACGTGCTCATGGCGCAGCGCGCTGACGAGCAGGTTGGCGGCGATCGCGCCCCGGCTGCCCCAGACCTCGCCATCATCGAACAGCAGCGCGTGGCGCGCGGTGCGCAACAGCACCGCTTCGCCGCGGCCCACGTCGAACACCGTCGCGGCCAGCCCGCCCGGCGCCAGGCGGCCGGCGGCGGGGAGCGCCGCCGGCAGCAGCGCCAGCACTGCCGTGCAACGCATCCAGGGTCGCCAGGGCAGCAGCGCGACGCCGAGCGCAAGCGCGGCCAGCAGGTACCACCACGGCGGCGGCGCCAGCCGCAGCAAGGCGAGCGGACCCGATGCGATCGCGTGCAGCGCGGGCCAGAAGCCTGCGATCAGCAACGCGGCCAGCTTGAACAGGAGCGTCGCGAGCGCAGGCCAGGGCGCCAGCAGCACGGTGGCGGCCAGGACCAGCGGCACGAGCAGCAGGCTGAACACGGGGATCGCCACCAGGTTCACGGCCAGCCCCGCGAGCGACACCGAGCCGAACACGGCCACCGTAGCGGGCAACAGCGCGGCCATGACGTACAGCTGCGTCTGCACCAGTGCGCGCCAACCCCGCAGCGGCACGGCCGCCATCGCGCCCAGCAC
This sequence comes from Steroidobacteraceae bacterium, assembly GCA_035542135.1. Classification (GTDB taxonomy): domain Bacteria; phylum Pseudomonadota; class Gammaproteobacteria; order Steroidobacterales; family Steroidobacteraceae; genus FEN-1191. The sequence goes on from DATKLZ010000113.1 coordinate 21,011, forward strand.
CAGCAGCGCGCCGACCGCCAGGAACGAGAGCCAGAACCCGGCGGCGAGCGGCGCGAACGGATCGAGCACCAGCACGCCGACCAACCCCACCGCCAGCGTGCGCGCCGCCGGCCGCGGCCGCGCCGCCCAGCGCAGCCCGTGCCAGGCCGCCAGCATCAGCAACGTGCGCTGCGTCGGCACCGACCAGCCGGCGAGCAATGCGTAGCCGAGGGAAGCGGCCAGGCCGATCAGCGTCGCGAAGGTGTGGCGCGCCCAGCGCTGCTGCACCCAGCGGATGCGCTCCCACAGGCGCGCGGCGGCCCAGGCCAGCACCACGCAGAACGAAGTCACGTGCAGGCCGGAGATCGCGACCAGGTGCGTGATGCCCACGGCGTTGAACACGCGCCATTGCTCGTTGGACACGCGCTGTGTATCGCCGACGGCCAGCGCGATGACCAGCGCCGCGGCGTCGCGCTCGGTGATGCGCGCGTCGATGGCGCGTGCGATGCGCTCGCGCAGCGCATCGAGTGGCGCGCCGCCCGATGCGAGCGGCCGATCGAGCGCCGAGGCCAGCACCTGGCCGCTCGCGTGCACGCGCAATCGCAGCGGCTGCAGCGCGAGGGCGGCCGAGCCGGGGTTCGCGCCCGCCGTCGGCGCATGCAGCGCCACCAGCAATTGCCAGCGTTGGCCGGCGCGCAGCTCGGGCGCGTCGGGCCAGCGCAACGTGGCCCGCAGCCACGCGCCCGGCAGGTCGCCCGCGCGCACCGGCCGCAGCCGCGCCGTGAAGGATTCCTCGGCGCCGCGCATCAGCGGCAGGCCCTCGATCTGCGCCGTGACGAGGATGCGCTGGTCGAAGTCCGGCGGCAGCCGGGCGTGGTCGTACTGCTGCAGCGCCCACCAGGCCCACAGGACGCCAGCGCAGGCCGCCGCGAGCGCGCGCAGCCGCGGCGCCCACGCCAGCGCCACCCCGGCGCCCGCCCACCACAGCGGCTGGTATGCGCCCTGGGGGCCCCAGGCATACACCGCCAGCGCGGCCAGCACGCCGGCCAGGAAGCCCAAGGCCCTGACGCCCGTCACATCGCGGCCCCGGGAGGCCGTGCGGGGCCTGCGCGGGCGCGCCGGCGGCTGTTACAGTGGGCCACGCATGCAACGCCGGATCGTCAGGCAACTCGCCCATTGGGTCAGCACGCGCCGCAAGCGCTGGTACCTGCGCATCTTCGGCTCGCGCGTGACCGACCCGCTGCTGTGGTCGCTGAACCGCCACTCGATCACCGCGGCGTTCGGGGCGGGCCTCGCGATCGCCTTCGTGCCGCTGCCCATCCACACGATCAGCGCGGTGCTGGCGGCGTTGTACTGGCGGTTGAACCTGCCGGTGACGCTGGTCAGCACCTGGGTGGTGAATCCGTTCACGGTGGTTCCCATCTACTACGGCGCCTATCGCCTCGGCGCGTTGCTCTTGCACCGCCCGACGCGCCACTTCGACTTCCACCCCAATTGGCACTGGCTGGAGCACGGCCTGGGGCCGTACTGGAAGCCGTTCCTGCTCGGCTGCCTGGTCAGCGCGGTGGTGGCCGGCGTGCTCGGCCGCTGGGGACTGGAACTGGCCTGGCGGGCTGCGGTCAGGCGCCAGTTTCGGCGCCGGCGGCATGCTTCGCCAGCGGCAAAACTGCCGCGTTAGCGCTGTTTCAGCCTGCCGTTCTCGAACTCGAGCACCCGGTCCATGCGGGCGGCGAGGCGCATGTCGTGCGTGACGACGACGAGGCTCGTGCCCAGTTCGCGGTTGAGCTCGAGCAGCAGCGCGAACACCTGTTCGGCGTTGCGCCCGTCGAGGTTGCCGGTGGGCTCGTCCGCCAGCACCAGGCGCGGCGAGGTGACCAGCGCGCGCGCCACGGCGGCGCGCTGCCGCTCGCCGCCCGAGAGCTGGTGCGGCCGATGCCGCGCGCGCGCCGCCAGGCCCACGCGCTCGAGCATCGCCAACGCCTGCCCCGCCGCCTGGGCGGCGGGCATGCGCCGCACCAGCAGCGGCATCGCGACATTTTCCTGCGCGCTGAATTCCGCCAGCAGGTGGTGGAACTGGTAGACGAAGCCGAGCGTGCGGTTGCGCAGCTCGCCGCGCTCGGTCTCCGCCAGCGCGTGCAGGTCGCGGCCGTCGATCTCGACGCGGCCCGCGTCCGGCCGGTCGAGCCCGCCAAGGATCTGCAGCAGCGTGGTCTTGCCCGAACCCGAGGCGCCGATGATGCCGAGGCGTTCGCCGGCGCGCACCTCGAGATCGAGGCCGGTCAGCACCTCGAGCGTGTTCGTGCCCTCGCGAAAGCGGCGCACCAGTCCGCCGGCGCGCAGCACGACGCCGTCCGCACCCTGCCCGTCACTCATGCCACATCCCTTCGGTCATGGACCTTCATTCATGCCGCAGCGCCTCGGCCGGCTGCGTCAGCGCCGCCCGCCAGGCAGGATACAGCGTCGCCAGCGCGCACAGCGCAAACGCCACCGCGCACACCCGCAGCACGTCGTGCCACTCGACGTAGGCCGGCAGCTCGCTCATGAAATACACGCGCGCGTCGAGGAACTGCGCGCCGGTCGCGCGCTCGATCGCGGCGACCAGCGCGGCCAGGTGCGAGGACAGCACCCAGCCGAGCAGCGCCCCGGCCAACGTGCCGGCGAGCCCGATCAGCGCTCCCTGCACGCTGAAGATGCCGAGCACGTTGCGCGGCAGCGCGCCCATCGTGCGCAGGATCGCGATGGCCGGCCGCTTCTCCTTCACGACCATCACCAGCGTCGCGACGATGTTGAATGCGGCGACCGCGACGACCAGCAGCAGGATCATGAACATCATCGTCTTGGTCACCTGGATCGAGCGGAAGAAACTGGCATGATCGCGCGTCCAGTCGCTGACGTAGAAGCCCCCGCCGATCTGCAGCGCCAGCTCGCGCACGACGCGCGGCGCCGCGAGCGGATCGCGCAACGCGAGGCGCAGCCCGGTCACGCCCTCGCCCAGCCGGTAGATGCGCGCGGTGTCGGCGAGCGGCGCCAGCGCCAGCGCGCTGTCGTACTCGTACATGCCGGAGTGGAACAGGCCGCTGACGTGGAAGCGCCGCATCGTCGGCGCGAACCCGGCCGGCGTCACGCTGCCCTGCGGCGCGATCAGCACGACGCTGCCGCCGGCCTGCACGCCGAGCGCCGCGGCCAGCGCGTCGCCGAGCACGATGTTGTAGCTGCCGGCCTCGAGCGCATCGATGCTGCCGCCGCTGATGTGGTTGGCGAGGCTGACGGCGCGCCGCTCCTGTTCCGGCAGCACGCCGCGCAGGCGCGTCGGCGCGGAGCGCGCGCCATTGACCAGCATGGCCTGCACCTCGATGTATGGCACCGCGGCCGTGATGGCCGGGTTCGCCTGCGCCAGGCGCTGCGCCTTCCGCCAGTCGGGCAGCGTGCCCTCGAGCCCCATCAGCGTCGCATGCGAGGTCACGGCGAGCATGCGCGTGCGCAGCTCGCGCTCGAAGCCGTTCATGACCGACAGCACGACGATCAGCACCGCGACGCCGAGCGCCAGCCCGAGCATCGACACGATCGAGATGAATGACAGGAAGCCGCGCCGCTGCGTCGACAGCAGGTAGCGCGTGCCTACTGTAAATTCGTATGGCATGTGCGATGGCTACTCGTAACGAAGGGCATCCGCCGGCGGCGTGGCCGCGGCGCGCAGCGATGGATAGACGGTCGCGGCCAGCGTCAGCAGGAGCGCTGCGCCGCTGATCCACAGCACGTCGGCGGACTGCAGCTGCGAGGGGAGCGCCGTGATGTAGAACACGTCGGCATCGAAGAAGCGGAAGCCGAGCACGCGCTCGAGGAACGGCGCGATCGTGCCGACGTTGCGCGCCACCAGCACCCCGAGCGTGACGCCGGCGGCCACGCCGCACCAGCCGATCACCAGTCCCTGCGTGATGAACACGCGCAGCACCGTGCCCGGCGCCGCGCCGAGCGTGCGCAGGATCGCGATGTCGGTGCGCTTGTCGTTGACGACCATGACCAGCATGGCCACGATGTTGAACGCCGCGACGCCGACGATCAGCAGCAGGATCAGCGCGACCATCGACTTCTCGATGCGGATGGCGCGGAAATAGCTGGCGTTGTCCTGCGTCCAGTCGCGCACCAGGTAGCCCGCGCCGGCCGCGGCGCGCACCGCCGGCATGAACGCCGGCGCGGCCAGCGCGTCGGTGAAGCGCACGCGCAGCCCGCCCGCCCCGACCGCCGCCGGCGCGAACGCGCGCACGTCATCGAGCGCCGCGAGCGCCAGCGTCGCATCGTGGTCCTGGATGCCGGCGCTGAAGATGCCGGCGACGGTGTAGACGCGCAGGCGCGGCTCCGGCGGCGCCTCGGCGCTGGCGATCGGCACCAGCAGCGTCACCGCGTCGCCGACCGTGGCGCCGAGCTGCTCGGCCAGCGCGTCGCCCATGATCAGCCTGTTGTCGCCGCCGGCGAGGTCGCGCAGCGAGCCGGCGACCAGGAGCGGCGCGACGTCGGTGACCGCGGATTCGCGCTGCGGATCGATGCCGCGCAGCGTCAACGGCAGCATCTCGCTGCCGTGCATCGCGAGCGCCTGCAGGTCCATGTACGGCGCCACGCCGGCCACGCCGGGCAGTGCGCGCACTCGCGCCGCCAGCGCGCTGTCGTCGGCCAGCGCCGCGGGCCGCGCGTCGACGATGCGGGCATGGGCGCTGAGGGCGAGCAGCCGCTCGCGCAACTCGCCCTTCAGGCCGTTCATGACCGACAGCACGACGATCAGCGCCGCGACGCCCAGGGCGACGCCACCGAGCGACACCCAGGTGATGAAGGACACGAAGAACGTGTGCTGGCGGGCGCGCACGTAGCGCAGGCCGATGAACAGTGGCAGCGGCTGGAACATATCGGAACGGTCATTTAATCACGACCGCGCGGCCCGCGGCGATGAAAGCGGACCGGCATCACATTTTGGAGCGCCGGCACGGCGATCCGGCGCCGACCGCGGTGCTATAGTGGCGCCAGCGCAGCGGGCCCGCGTGGGGCCCGAGGCACGCACGAGGAGAGAGCCGATGAACGCACGCATCCTGAGCGCGGCGCTGGCCCTGGCGGCGCTGTGCGGCAACCTCGCCCTGGCCGAGACCATGGTCGTCGACGATCAGGTCGTGTTGCGGCCGTCGAACGTCGAACGCCCGGCCCGCGGCCTCACGATGGCCGCCGTCGAAGCGAAATTCGGCGCCCCGCAGACGCGCTATCCGGCGGTCGGCAAGCCCGCGATCACGCGCTGGGACTACGCCGGGTTCAGCGTGTTCTTCGAGGGCGAACGCGTCATCGACGCGGTAGCCACCGCGCAGTAAGCGTAAACTCCGCCGCGAACCCGACGAAGCCGGCCATTGGGCCGCCGGCACGGGCGCCTTTTGCATGTCCGTCCTGCCAAGACCCACACTGCCCGCCCCGGGGGCGAATCCATCGCGCTGGTACGGCCTGCATGGGGCTGCGCACGCGCTGGCGCTGTGCGAGGCCGCGCAAGCCGACACGCGTCCGTGGGCCTGCATCGCCTCCGACGCGCGCGAGCTGGAGCGGCTGGCGGCCGAATTGCGTTTCTTCGGCGGTGCCGGGCTCGAGATCCTGACGCTCCCGGACTGGGAGATCCTGCCCTACGACCAGTTCTCGCCGCACCCGGATATCGTCTCGGAGCGCCTGGCCACGCTCGCGCGGCTGCCGCAGTTCCGCCGCGGCATCCTGCTGCTGACGCCCGACAGCCTGCTCGGGCGCCTCCCGCCGCTGCACTACGTCAATGCCCGCAGCTTCTCGCTCGAGCGCGGGGCGGCGCTGCCGATCGAGCCGCTCCGCAGCCGCCTGGTCGAGGCTGGCTACGCGGCTGTCAGCCAGGTCGGCGGCCCCGGCGAGTTCGCGCTGCGCGGCTCGCTGTTCGACGTGTGGCCGATGGGGATCGACGCGCCGGTGCGCATCGACCTGCTCGATGAACGCGTCGATTCGATCCGCCGCTTCGATCCCGACAGCCAGCGTTCGCTCGATGCGCTCGATTCGCTCCGCCTGCTGCCGGCGCGCGAACTGCCGCTCGATGCCGAGGCGGTGCGCGAATTCCGGCGGCGCTTCCGGCTGCGCTTCAGCGGCGATGTCACGCGCATGGGCGTCTACCGCGGCGTCGGCGAGGGGCTGGCGCCGCCCGGGATCGAGTTCTACCTGCCGCTGTTCTTCGAACAGACGGCGAGCCTCGCCGACTACCTGCCAGCCGACCTGGTGATCGCCTCGGACACCGGTCTCGGGGCCGCGATCGATGCCGCCTGGGGAGGAATCTGCGCGCGCCACGAGCAGTATCGCCACGACATCGAGCGGCCCCTGCTCGCGCCCGAGGAGATCTACGTCACGGCCGCCGAAATCGCCGCAGGCCTCGAGCGTCATCCGCGCGTGTTCATCGAGCGCCTCGGCGCGCCGGACGAGCCCGCCGCCACGGTCGGCGCGAGCCCGTTGCCGCGGGATTTCCGCCTCGATGCGCGCGCCACCGAGCCGCTGGCGCCACTCCTCGGTTTCCTCGCGGATTATCCGGGCCGCGTGCTGCTGGCGGCCGACTCGCCGGGCCGGCGCGAGGTGATCAGCCAGATGTTCAGCGCGCATGGGCGAGTGCCGCGGCCGGTCGCCGACTGGGCGCAGTTCGTCGCCGGCGACGCGCGGCTCGCGATCATCGTCGCCGGCGAGGTGCGCAGCCTGGCGCTGCGCGAGCCGCCGCTGATGCTGCTGTCGGAAAGCGAGCTGTTCGGCACGCGCGCGCGGCAGGAACGACGGCGCCGCCGCGCCGCCGCCGACCCGGCCGCGATCCTGCGCAACCTCCAGTCGCTCGAGCCCGGCGCGCCGGTCGTGCACGAGACCTACGGCGTCGGGCGCTACGTCGGCCTCGAGGTGATGGAGATCGGCGGCACGCTGGGCGAGTTCCTGCTGCTCGAGTACCGCGATGGCGACCGCCTGTACGTGCCGGTGCACGCGCTGCACCTCGTCAACCGCTACGCCGGCGGGAGCCCGGAGGGCGCGCCGCTCCACAAGCTCGGCACCGAGCAATGGGCGCGCGCACGCCGCCGGGCCGCCGAAGCGGTGCGCGACGTGGCGGCCGAGCTGCTCGACCTGCATGCACGCCGCCAGGCCCACCAGGCGCCCGTGCTGCGCGCCGGCGAGCTCGAGTACCAGGCCTTCGCCAATGCCTTCCCGTTCGAGGAGACGGCCGACCAGTCCGAGGCGATCGCGCGCGTGCTCGAGGACCTGGCGAAGCCGACGCCGATGGACCGCATCGTCTGCGGCGACGTCGGTTTCGGCAAGACCGAAGTGGCGATGCGCGCCGCCTTCGTCGCGGTGCAGTCGGGCCGCCAGGTGGTCGTGCTGGTGCCGACCACGCTGCTGGCCGAGCAGCACCTGCAGAGTTTCCGCGACCGCTTCGCCGACTGGCCGGTGCGCATCGAGGCGCTGTCGCGCTTCCGCGCCGGCGCCGCCGCCGGCAGCGTGCTGGCCGGCTTCGAGAGCGGCCAGGTCGACATCCTGATCGCCACGCACAAGCTCCTGCACGCCGACGCGCGCGCGAAGAACCTCGGGCTGCTGATCGTCGACGAGGAGCATCGCTTCGGCGTGCGCGACAAGGAACGGCTCAAGGCGCTGCGCGCCGAGGTGCACGTGCTGACGCTGACCGCGACGCCGATCCCGCGCACGCTCAACCTGGCGCTCGGGGGCCTGCGCGAGCTGTCGCTGATCAGCACGCCGCCGGCCGGGCGGCTCGCGATCAAGACCTTCGTGTGTGAATGGCACGGGCCGACGCTGCGCGAGGCGACCTTGCGCGAGCTGCGCCGCGGCGGGCAGGTCTACCTGGTGCACAACGAGGTGCAGACGATCGAGAAGGTCGCGGGTGAATTCGCGGCGCTCGTGCCCGAGGCGCAGGTGCGCATCGGGCACGGGCAGATGCGCGAGCGCGAGCTCGAGCAGCTGATGGTCGACTTCTACCACCGGCGCTTCAACGTGCTCGCGTGCACGACGATCATCGAGAGCGGCATCGACGTGCCGAGCGCGAACACGATCCTGATCAACCGCGCCGACCGGCTGGGCCTCGCGCAACTGCACCAGCTGCGCGGGCGCGTCGGCCGCTCGCACCACCGCGCCTATGCCTACCTGGTGGTGCCCTCGCGCCGCGCGCTGGCCGGTGATGCCGCCAAGCGGCTCGAGGCGATCGAGTCGATGGAAGAGCTGGGCGCCGGGTTCCTGCTCGCCACGCACGACCTCGAGATCCGCGGCGCCGGCGAATTCCTCGGCGAGCAGCAGACCGGCGAGCTCACCGAGGTGGGTCTGGCCCTGTATCTCGACATGCTGGAGCAAGCCGTCAAGGCGCACCGTTCAGGCCGCACGCCGGCCCTCGACAGGCCTCTCGCGGCCGTCAGTGAAGTCGAATTGCATGTGCCAGCGCTCCTGCCCGAGGATTTCGTGCCGGACGTGCACCTGCGCCTGGCGCTGTACCAGCGCATTGCCGCGGCCTCGGCCGACGAACTGCGCGACATGGGCGGCGAACTCGTCGACCGCTTCGGCCCGCTGCCGGCCGTGGCCGCCAACCTGCTGCAGCTGGCGGCGCTGCGCCTGCGCGCCCGCGAGCTCGGCATCCGCCGCCTCGACCTCGGCCCCACCGGCGGCAGCGTGCAGTTCGAGGCCGTGAACCGCATCGACGCCGCAGCGGTCATCCGGCTGATCCAGCGTCCCGCGCACGATTTCCGCATGGACGGGCCCTTGAAGCTGCGCTTCACCCGCGCGCTCAGCGCGGTGCCGGCGCGCTTCGAATTCGCCCGCACCCTGCTGGCGGAGCTCGGGGGCCATGGGGCGTGAAGGGCTGCTACCATAGTCGCATGAAGCGCACCGCGTTCCCTCGCCTGCTGGCCCTCGCCCTGCTGCCGCTGGGGCTGGCCGTGCCGCCGCTCGAGGCCAGCACGGCGGGCACCGGCGCCTACCAGGTCGAGGTGCTGATCTTCCGCGCCGTCACGCCGCCCGCCGGGGAAGACCTGGCCCAACCCGCCGAGGGGCGCGGATTCACCGGCCAGGGCGCGGGACAAGCCGCCGCGCAATCCGCTGGCGCCGCTCCGGGCGATGCGGCTCCGGCCGTGCTGCGCACGCTCGACAGCTCGCAGATGCAGCTGGGCACGATGGCCTCGAGGCTGCGCGCCAGCGGCGAATACACCGTGCTGGCGCACGCGGCCTGGGTGCAGACCGCGACCGACTGGCCGCGCCACGACGGCCTGACGCTCGAGCAGCTGGGCATCAACGTCCCCGCACTGCGCGGCACGGTGTACCTCGAGCACGGCCAGTACCTGCACCTGGGCTTCGACCTGCAACTCGGCAGCGCCCCGGCCTGGTCGCTGCGCGAGCTGCGCAAGATCCGCTTCAACGAGAAGAACTACTTCGATCACCCGGGCTACGGGGTCATCGCCATCGTCAGCCCGGCCCGCGCCGCGACCTAGGCCCCGATCACCCTTAAAGCCGGCCGCGGTGGCGGCCGATACCAGGCAGACATGGACTCATTCGACGTCATCGTCATTGGCAGCGGCCCGGCCGGCGAAGGCGCGGCCATGATGGCCACCAAGAACCGCCAGCGCGTCGCCGTCATCGAACGGCACGCCGAGGTCGGCGGCGGTTGCACGCACTGGGGCACGATACCGAGCAAGGCGCTGCGCCACGCGGTGAAGACCCTCGGCGATGCGCGGCGCGATCCGCTGCTGAAGTCCATCCGCCCGCACCTGCACATGGAGCTGCCGCAACTGCTGTCGGCGGCCAAGGGCGTGGTGGAATCGCAGGTCGCCAGCCGCCGGCGTTTCTACGACCGCAACCAGGTGCCGGTCTACGGCGGCTCGGCCTGGTTCGTCGATGAACATACGATCGAGGTCCGCACGCAGGTCGGCGATCCGCGGCGCATCCGCGGCGAGCACATCGTCATCGCCACCGGCTCGCGGCCCTACCATCCGCCGGAACTCGATTTCAGCCATCCGCGCGTCAGGGACAGCGACAGCGTGTTGCGGTACGAGTCCAGCCCGTTTGCCGTCACGATCTTTGGCGCGGGTGTCATAGGCTGCGAGTACGCCTCGATCTTCCTGAGCCTCGGCTGCAAGGTCACGCTGGTCAACACGCAGGACCGGCTGCTGTCCTTCCTCGACGACGAGATCGCCGAGGCGCTCTCCTACCACCTGCACGAACAGGGTTGCGTGATCCGGCACAACGAGCAGTTCGCCGCGCTCGAACCGCGCGCGAACGACGTGGTGCTGCATCTGCAGTCGGGACGCAAGATCAAGTCCGACCTGCTGCTGTGGGCGAACGGACGCACCGGCAACAGCGACGGCATGAACCTCGAGGCGATCGGCCTGCCAGTCAATTCGCGCGGGCAGCTCAGCGTGAACGAACACTACCGTACCGCGTTGGAGCATGTTTACGCCGTCGGCGACATCGCCGGCCCCCCGGGACTCGCCAGCGCCGGCTACGTGCAGGGGTGCCGCGCCGTGATGCACATCCTCGATCCCGCGCAGCCACCGCTGCGTCTCGACCTGGTGCCGAGCGGCATCTACACCCTGCCGGAGATTTCCTCGGTGGGCCTCACCGAGCGCGAGCTGCTGGCCAAGAAGATTCCGTACGAGGTGGGGCACACGAGCTTCAAGAACCTGGCGCGCGCGCAGATGACCGACCAGCGCATCGGCATGCTGAAGCTCCTGTTCCACACCGACACGCTCCAAGTGCTCGGCGTGCACTGCTTCGGCGACGGCGCCGCCGAGATCGTGCACATCGGCCAGACCGTCATGGCGAGCACCGACCTCAACAGCATGCGCTACTTCACCAACGCGACCTTCAACTACCCGACGATGGCAGAGGCCTACCGTGTCGCGGCGTACAATGGCCTGAACCGGCTGGCCTGAGCGCGGCCGGCCGGAAGGGCGCCGCGCGGGCGCGCTATTTCGTGGCCGGCAGGTCCATCGACGTGCCGGTGTAGCGCGTCCAGCCCTGCGTCAATCCCAGCAGCGAAAAGCCGATGTAGGCGCGCACGTTGAGCTTGCCGTCGCTGGCCAGCGTGACATTGCACTTGTAGGTCTTGCCGTTGCTGGCGCGGTAGATCGTGCCGCCGGACCAGTGGCCGCCGCCGTCGTATTTCATGTTGCGCAGGATCACCTGGCCGCGCAACGCAAGACTGCGCGCGGCCGGGTCGGGATTGTGTTCGTCCTTCAGCCCCGGATGATTGCCGCCGACGAGCCGGCCCGTCAGGTTGCCCGCCGCATCGACGCTGATCTGGATGATGCCGACCGCGCCGTCGTCCGGCTCGGATTGCCAGTTGCCGACGACGCTGGCCAGCGCGGCATCAGCCGCCGTGGCGGCGGGCCCGGAAGCGACGGCG
>DATKLZ010000114.1:0-20197 GCA_035542135.1 Steroidobacteraceae bacterium
TGGTTCATCATCTTCACGAAGGTGTGGGACCAGCGCGCCATGAAGAAGTCGGCGAAGCTCGTCGAGAAGAGCTTCTGGACGGCGGATTCCATCAAGGAAGGCGTCGAGCGCCTGCCGAAGGGCAACGACTTCCGCTTCATCGCCGAGGACGGCCTGCGCGCCGCCTCGCACCACGAGGGCCGCCTCACCGATCGCATCGATCTGCATGAGTGGATCACGATGGCGCTGCAGCGCGCGACCGGCGAGGTCAACGGCAACCTGACCAACGGCCTGGCCTTCCTCGCCACGGTCGGATCGACCGCCCCGTTCGTCGGCCTGTTCGGCACCGTCATGGGCATCCTCAACGCGCTGATCGCGATCGGTGTCGCCGGCCAGGCGAGCATCGACAAGGTCGCCGGCCCGGTCGGCGAGGCGCTGATCATGACGGCCATCGGCCTGTTCGTCGCGGTGCCCGCGGTGCTCGGCTACAACTGGCTGCTGCGCCGTAACAAGGGCCTGCAGGACGCCATCAACAACTTCTCCGGCGACCTGCACGCCTACCTCGTGAGCGGCGCGCGCGTCGAGAGCGGCGCACCGGCGGGGGCCCGCAAGTAGGGCAGCCCAGGTCAATCCACCGGCAGATTCGCTCCTTAAGGTAACCGCGCCATGTCAATGAGTGTGAAGACCGATGACGGTGATGAACACGGCATCATGTCGGAGATCAACACGACGCCGTTGGTCGACATCATGCTGGTGTTGTTGATCATCTTCCTGATCACGATCCCGATCATCACCAAGACCGTGCCGGTGCACCTGCCGAAGGTCGCGAACATTCCGACCAAGACCAAGCCCGAGAACATCACCATCTCGGTGGATGTCAACGGCGGCATCTGGTGGAACGGCCAGCTGGTGCCCGATCGCGATGCGCTGATCAAGAAGGTGGTCGTCGAGGCGGTGAAGAATCCGCAGCCCGAGGTGCACATCCGCGGCGACGCCGGCGTGCGCTACGAGGCGATCGGCCGCACGCTGTTCGCCATCCAGCGCGGTGGCCTGACCAAGGTCGGGTTCATCACCGAGCCCGACCGGTCGCTGGGCCGTTGATCGCGTAGTCAATCCGAGAGCCACACAGGCCAGAGCAGGCGGAGTCAATCAGTCATGTCAATGAGCGTAGGTGGGGACAAGGCCGGCGTGATGTGCGAGATCAACACGACGCCGTTGATCGACGTCATGCTCGTGCTGCTGGTCACGCTGATCATGTCGCTGCCGATCCAGACGCACGCGGTCAAGCTCGACATGCCGCCGCCGACGAACGCACCGCCGCCGCCGACGCTGCCCGAGGTCATCAACCTCGACGTCGACTTCGACGACACGATCTACTGGGATGGCAATGCGGTCACGATCGACCAGGTCGAGGGTTACTTCCGCACCGAGAGCAAGAAGGAAGAGCAGCCCGAGATCCACCTGCGTCCCGACAAGCGTTCGCACTACGACACCACGGCCAAGGTGCTGGCGGTGGCGCAGCGCAACGGCATGACGAAGATCGGCTTCGTGAACACGACCGAGTTTGCCGAGTAGCAGCGGGCAATTGCCTCAATCGGGGCATGCGGTGGGTGCCACGGGAACCAGCGGTCCGGGTCGCCCATCAAACTATCTGACAGGATTCACTGGCGGTCATATTCTGACCAGGGGTTGAGAATGAGTCGCGTCGCTTTGACTTTAGCTTTGATCCTCGGGATGGCGGTGGCCGGCGGCGTCGCGCGCGCCGAAGAGCCGCAGGTCAGCAAGGCCGTGGCCAAGAGCCTCAAGGCGGCCAACGATGCGCTGCAGGCGAAGAACTACGACGAGGTGATCGCCAAGACGCGCGAGGCCCAGGCGATCACGCCGCGCACCGCGTACGACGACTACATCATCCACTACCTGCAGATGCCGGCGTTCGCCGCGAAGAACAACTACACCGAGACCGCGTCCGCGATCGAGGCGATCATCGACTCCCAGTACCTGCCGGCCGCGATGAAGCCGCAGCTGCTGCGCACGCTGATGACGATCGACTACCAGAACAAGGACTACGACAAGGCGATCACCTACGGCCAGCGCGCGCTCGCGGCCGGTGACCTGAACGCCGACACGCCGCTGATCATCGCGCAGGCCTACTACCTGACCAACAAGTACAAGGAAGCCCTGGCCGGCATGGAGGCGATCGTCGCCAAGGACGAGCAGGCCGGGCGCAAGCCGGCGGAGAAGTCGCTGAACCTGGTGTGGAGCTGCGCGCTGAAGCTCAAGGACGACGCCGCGGCCGCGCGCGCGGTCGAGAAGCTGATCCTGTTCTACCCGAAGCCCGATTACTGGCGCAACGCGATGGCCGGCGTGCTCGCGAACAAGACCAACGACGATCGCCTGCTGCTGATGACCTATCGCCTGATGGCGCAGGTCGGCATCCTCAGCCGCGGCGCCGATTTCACCGAGATGGCGCAGATCGCGCTCGACCAGGGCAACCCGGGCGAGGCGCAGACGGTGCTCGAGCAGGCCTTCGCCAAGAACCTGTACACCGATCCGCACGACAAGGAGCGCAGCCAGCGCCTGCTCGACAAGATCAAGCGCAGCGCCGCGGCCGACCGCGCCGCCCTGCCGAAGGCGGAGAAGGATGCCGCCGCGTCCAACGCCGGCGACGGCCTGGTGCAGGTCGGCGCCGCGTACCTCGGCTTCGGCCAGCCCGACAAGGCGCTCGCCGCGATCAGCGCCGGCATCGCCAAGGGCAACCTGAAATTCGCCGACGAGTCGTACATGCTGCTGGGCATTGCCTACGAGCGCAACAAGAACACGGCCGAGGCCGTCAAGGCGTTCAATCGCGCGACCAACGATCCGAAGTACGCGCGCATCGCGAAGCTCTGGGCGCTCGAAGCGCGGTCCTGAGGACTCGACGCCATGGCGATCAAGGCCGGTGACCGCATGCCCGCTGGCAAGTTCAAGCGCATGGGCGCGAACGGGCCAGAGGACATCACGACGGCGCAGCTGTTCGATGGCAAGCGCGTTGCATTGTTCTCGGTGCCGGGGGCGTTCACGCCGACCTGCAGCGCCAAGCACCTGCCGGGCTATGTCGACCACGCGGCCGAGCTGCGCGCGAAAGGCGTCGACACGATCGCCTGCATGGCGGTCAACGACGTCTACGTGATGGGCGCGTGGGGCCAGAGCGCCGGCGTCGGCGACAACGTGCTGATGCTGGCGGACGGGAGCGGTGAGTACACGCGCGCGCTCGGCCTCGAGCTCGACCTGCAGGGCGCGGGGCTCGGCATGCGCGGCCAGCGATTCGCGATCCTGGTCGACAACGGCGTCGCCACGAAGGTGCTGATCGAGGCGCCGGGCGAATTCAAGGTCTCGTCCGCCGATTACCTGCTGGGACAGCTTTGACCGACGCCGCGATCGCGCCGAGCGAATCGCTCAAGAACGTGCGCTACGAGATCCGCGGCCGCCTCGCGCGGCGCGCGCACGAGCTGCAGCGCCAGGGCTACGAGATCATTTCGCTGAACATCGGCAATCCCGGCCTGTTCGGTTTCCGCACGCCCGAGACGATGCGGCTGGCGATGATCGAGAACCTCGCCGAGGCGGAAGCCTACTGCAACCAGAAGGGCATCTTCCCGGCGCGCGAAGCGGTGGTCATGCAGCAGCAGGCGCGTGGCGTCACCGGTGTCAGCGCCGAAGACGTGTTCATCGGCAACGGCGTGAGCGAGCTCATCGACCTGGTGCTGCGCGCGCTGCTGAACGAGGGCGACGAGGTGCTCGTGCCGAGCCCCGACTATCCGCTGTGGACCGCGGCGGTGAACCTCAACGGCGGGCGCGCGGTGCACTACCCGTGCCGTCCCGAGGCCGGGTTCCTGCCCGATGTCGCGGAGCTCGAGTCGCTCGTCACGCGCCGCACGCGCGCGCTGGTGGTCATCAACCCCAACAACCCGACCGGTGCGGTGTATCCGCGCGCCACGCTCGAGGCGCTGGCGCGCCTGGCCGAGCGCCATCGGCTGGTCTTGTTCAGCGACGAGATCTACGACCAGATGGTCTACGCGGGCGCCGAGTTCGTGCCGATGGCGACGCTGGTGCACGACACGCTGTGCGCGACGATGTCCGGCTTGTCGAAGGTCTACCGCGCCTGCGGCTACCGCGTGGGCTGGGCCTCGTTCTCGGGCCGCACGCAGGGGGCGGCTGATTATTTCTCGGCGCTGGAGCTGCTGAGCTCATTGCGCCTGTGCGCCAACGTGCCCGGGCAGTGGGCGGTGCAGACCGCGCTCGGTGGCCACCAGAGCATCCGCGAGCTGGTGGCGCCCGGCGGCCGCCTGTTCGAATCGCGCCGCGCGATCATCGATCAGGTCGCCGCGAGCCGCTACCTGCAGCTTGCGCCGCCGATGGGCGCGATGTACGCCTTCGTCGGTGTCGACCGCGAGGCCGTGCCGCAATTCGATGACCAGCAGTTCGCGCTCGAGCTGCTCGAGCGCCGCCACGTGCTGGTCGCGCCGGGTGTGAGCTTCAACGTGCCGTACCGCAATCATTTCCGCATCACCTCGCTCCCGGATGCGGCGACGCTGCGCGTGGTGTTCGAGCGCATGGAAGAATTGCTGGCGGAGATCGCGATGCGGCCCCAGCCGGATGTCGGCAGCCGCGTCGTGAACGCCGGGGATCGATTCAAGTAAATTATTAATACTAGTCTTCAATAGATTGATATTGATATAGAAAATAGCCGTATATCCGCGGTGCTCGAGCAGGGTGGCACGGTGGTCGTGCCCAGCCGCCAGCGCGCCGTGGCGGTTCGCCTCATCCATACCCGCGCGCGGCTGCGGGCCGGCGCCGCGGCCTGGAAGGCCTGCGACGTCCTGCCCTACGGCGCCTGGCTCGCGCGACTGGCCGCGCAGGCGCGCCACGGTGCGTTGCGTGGCCTGCGGCGGCTCGGAGCGACCGAGGAATGGCTCCTGTGGCGTGCGGCAGCGGCCGAGGCCTGCGAAGGCACGGAAGTGCTGCAACCCTCGAGCCTGGCCGACGCGCTGCGCCGTTCGGCGGCGTTGTGCCGCGACTGGGCTCTGCATTGGCCGGGGGATCCCACGCCGGAAGCGACCGTGCTCGCGCGCGCGCGCGCGCGCGTGGAGCGGCGTTGCCGCGAGCTGCAGGCCTACGCCGCGGATGACTGGACGCGCATCCTCGCCGAGGCGCCCGCGCTCCCGCAGCCGGTGCTGTTCGCGGGTTGCGAGGCCTTCGGCCCGGCCCTGCGCTCGCGGCTGCGCGAGCTCGGCGCGGAGTTCTTCGTGCCGGTCGCGCAACCCTTGCCCGCGGCGCTGCCCACGGCGTGCGTCGACGCGACCGACGAGCTGCGACGCGCGGCGCAGTGGTGCCGCGCCGGGCTCGAACGCAATCCGGCCGCGCGATTCCTAGTCGTCGTGCCCGACCTGTCGCAGCGGCGCGCGGCGGCCGTCACGGCCTTCGAGCATGAACTCGCCGGTGGCGCCTTGCTCGCGCCGGCCGGCGACATCCCGTATGTGATCGAGGGCGGGCGGAGCCTGGCCGAGTACCCGATGGTCCGCACGGCGCTCGCGCTGCTGCGGCTGGCCGGCGCGAGGCTGGAATTCGCCGAGCTCGCGCCGCTGCTGCGTTCGCCGTACTGGAGCTGCGGCAGCCCGTCGCAGCGCGCCGCGCTCGAGCTGGCGCTGCGCCACCGCAACGTGGCGGGCGCGGAGCTGCGGCGCCTGGCGGGGCTGGCGCACAACCTGCGCGGCGGCCATGCGCCGCTCGCTGCGGCGCTCGAGTCCCTGGCCGCGGCCACCGGCGTGCCGCGCGGATGGCGCGCCACGCCGGCGGGCTGGGCGCGCCGCTTCGCCGAGGCGCTCGATGCCTTCGCCTGGCCCGGAGCCGCCGCGCTCGGGAGCGATGAGGAGCAGCAGCGCGAGCGCTTCCGCGCCTTGCTGGGCGAACTGGCGATGGTCGGGGCGGGCGCCGGTGCGCCGCTCGGGCACGCGGAGGCCGTCCGCCTGCTCGCCAACATGGCGCAGCGCACGGCCTTCGAGAGCGCGAGCGAGGACGTGCCCGTCACGCTGACCGAATCGACCGGCGATCCACTGGTGCCCTACGAGGGCATCTGGGTCACATCGCTCGGTGCCGAGCGCTGGCCCGCCGCGCCGCGACCCGATCCATTCATTCCGATCGCGGTGCAGCGCGCGGCCGGATTGCCGCAGTCGAGCGCGCCGGGCCAGCTCGGGCAGGCGCAGCAGGCGCTGGCGGCGTGGGCCCGATGTGCCGGCGGGCGGCTCGTGCTGAGCTGGCCCGGATCCGACGGCGATGTGGCACTGCAGCCCAGCAGCCTGGTGGCCGCCGGCGCGGCAACGCCGCCGCCGCTGGCCGATCCTTTGCTGGCGGCGCTGCGCCGCGCCGTGGTGCGCGAGCCGCGCGCGCATCCGCGGGCGCTTGCGTGGCAGCGCGAGCAGCCCCTCCCGGGCGGTACGCGCACGCTCGAGCTGCAGTCGCTGTGTCCGTTCCGCGCCGCGGCCGAGCTGCGGCTCGGCGCCGCTCCGGTTGCCGAACCCGTGCCGGGGCTCGATCGGCGCGAGCGCGGGCAGGTCCTGCATCATGCGCTGCAGCGGCTGTGGCAGGGACTGCGCGACTCGCGCACGCTGCGCGAGCGCGCGGCCGACGCGCCGGCGCTGGCGCAGCGCGTGCGTGGGATCGCCGAGGCCTCGTTGCGGGAGCAACTCGCCTTGCGGCCGGAGCCGCTTCCGGCGCCACTCGTGGACAATGAATTGCGGCGACTCGTCGCGCTGGTCACGGCGATGCTGGAGCAGGAACTGGAGCGCAGCGGCGCGGCCGACTTCAGTGTGCTGCAGCTCGAGCAGGCGGCACGCGGCGCGCTCGCCGGCGTGCCGCTGCGCGTGCGCATGGATCGGCTCGACCGGCTCGACGACGGCCGGCTGATCGTCATTGATTACAAGAGCGGGCAGGACGAGGCGTTCCAGCCGCTGGCCGACCGGCCCCGCCAGCCGCAGCTGCTGGCCTACGCGTTGCTCGCCGCCGAAGTCGCCGCAGCCGCCACCGGAGAGGCGGGCGAGGCGGGCGCCACCGGAGCGGCGCCGGTGGCCGGCGTCGCCGCGGTGTACCTGCGGGCCGATGCGGTGCGCTGGCGGGGCGCGGTTGCCGACCCGGCGCTGCTGCCGCCGCTGAAGCCACCGAAGCGGACGGCGCGCAGCCCCGTGCCGCCGTGGGGCGAACTGCAGGCGCATTGGCGCATGGTCATCGAGCGGCTCGTGAACCAGTTCGTCGCCGGCGACGCGGACGTCGATCCGCGGCGCGATGCCTGCCGGAACTGCCATCTGTCGGCGCTCTGCCGCGTCGATGCCGCCGTGCAGGTCATGAACGAGAACGCGCTCGACGATGAAGGCGAGGCCACCGATGCCTCCTGAGGCGCAGGACGTGCTCGCGGGCGAGGCGCTGCGCGCCGACGAGGCCGCGCGTACGGCCGCGCTCGACACGGCCGGTTCGTTCCTGCTGCGGGCGCCCGCGGGCTCCGGCAAGACCACCGTGCTCACCCGCAGGTTCCTGGCGCTGCTCGCCACCGTCGATGAGCCCGAGCAGGTGCTGGCGATCACCTTCACGCGCAAGGCCGCGGCGGAGATGCGCACGCGCGTGCTCGAGGCCTTGCGGCGCGCGGCCGCCGGAGCGGCCACCGGGCACCTCGAGGCGCCGCAGGCGCTGGCGGCCTGGCAGCGCGACCAGGCGCGCGGCTGGAACCTGCTGGGTGTTCCGGCGCGCCTGCGCATCATGACGATCGACGCCTTGTGCCAGAGCCTGTGCGCGCAGCTGCCGATCGCGACGCGCAATGGCCTGCAGCTCGAGGTCGCGCCCGACGCCCGGCCGCTGTATGCGGCGGCGGCGCAGCGCCTGCTCGAGCGCGCGCTGCGCGAGCCGGAGCTGGTCGGGGCGGCGCAGCTGCTGTTCGCGCGGCTGGACAACGATTGGGCCCGGCTCGGCGAGCTGCTGGCACTGATGCTCGCGCAGCGCGCCCACTGGTTGCCGCCCGTGCTGCAGGATGATCGCGCGGCCGGGGCAGCCCGCGAGGCCACCGGCGCGACGGACCTCGGGCAACGCGTCGCCTCGAGCCTGCGCGCGCTGATCGCCGGGCGGCTCGATGCGGCGCTGGCGGCGTGGCCGCCGCCGCTGCTCGAGCGCGGCGCGCGGCTCGCCGCGCACGCGGCGCGAACGCTGGAGCGGCCGTTCGCGCCCGGCCCGCTGCGTGCCGACCCCGCGGACCTGCCGCGCTGGCGGGCGTTGTGCATGCTGTGCCTCACCCAGGATGGCAACTGGCGCCGCCGCTGGGACAAGAACCTCGGCTTCACGACTGGGCACGCGGACGAGAAGGCCGCGGTGGCGGAGTGGGTGGCCGAACTGGCGCGCGTGCCGGGCTCGCAGGCGCTCATCGAGGAGTTGCTGGCGCTGCCGGATGCGCAGATTCCGGCCGAGGACGCGCAGGCGCTGCAGGCGCTGTCGCTGTTGCTGCGCCAGGCGGCGGCCGAACTGCAGCTCGAGTTCGCCGAACAGGGGCGCGTCGATTTCGTCGCGATCGCCGGTGCCGCGCGGGCCGGGCTGACCGAGCAGGGGCAGCCGACCGACCTGGCGCTGCGCGTGGGCCACGCGATCCGCCACCTGCTCGTCGATGAGTTCCAGGACACGTCCTTCGACCAGTTCGAGCTGTTGCGCGCGTTGACCGCGGGATGGGAGCCCGGCGATGGGCGCACGCTGTTCGCCGTCGGCGATCCGATGCAGTCGATCTATCAGTTCCGCGAGGCCGAGGTCGGCCTGTTCCTGAGCGCGCGCGATGAGGGCATCGGCGCGTTGCGGCCGCGCAGCCTGCAGCTGCGCTGCAATTTCAGGTCCGCGCCGCCGCTCATCGACTGGGTCAACACGCTGTGCGCGCGGATCTTCCCGCCGCGCGACGATCCGCGCCTGGCGGCGATCCGGTACCTGCCCGCGCTCGCCGCGCGCGGCGACCTGGCCGGCGGAGTCAGCGTGCACCCGCTGCCGCCGGGCGATCGCGCGAGCGTGGATGCGGCCGAGGCGGCCTCGATCGTCGAGCTGGTCCGCGCGCGGCGCGCGCAGTCGGCGGACCAGAGCATCGCCGTGCTCGTCCAGGCGCGCGCGCACGCGGTGCCGATCGCCGCAGCCCTGCAGGCGGCCGGCATACCGGTGCGCGGCGTACGGCTCGAGCCCCTGCTCGAACGCGCCGTGGCCCGCGACCTGGGCGCGCTGGCGCGCGCGCTGCAGCATGCCGGTGATCGCACTGCCTGGCTGGCGCTGCTGCACGGCCCGTGCTGCGGCCTGGGCCTGGCGCAGCTGCAGGAGCTGTGCGAAGGGCAGGAGGCGACGGCGTGGGAACTGATCAACGATGCGGCCCGCGTGGCGCGGCTGTCGGGCGACGCGGCCGCGCGCCTGGCGCGGGTGCGCGCGGCGCTCGCCCCGGCGCTCGAGGGCGCGGAGCGCGCGCTACCGCTGTGGCAACGGCTCGATCGCGCCTGGCTGCGACTCGGCGGGCCGGCCGCCTGCCTCGAGGAGCGCGACCTCGCCGATGCGCAGGAATTCATCCAGGCGCTCGCCGCGGACCCGCAGGCCGAGAAGCTCGCCGGCGATGCCTTCGATGCGTTCGCGGACCAACTGTACGCCTCGCCGCCGGCGGTCGCGGGCGCGGTGGACATCCTGACGATGCATGGCGCCAAGGGCCTGGAGTGGGACGTCGTCATCGTGCCCGCCACCGGCCGCGCACCGCGCGGTGACCGCGAGCCGCTGCTGAACTGGCTGAAGCTCCCGGGGAGCGGCGCCGGCACCGAGCTGCTGCTCGCGCCGATCAGCGCGGTCGGCTCCTCCGGCGAGCGCACGCTCGGCGCCTACATCAAGCTGCTGCGCTCGAAACGCGCGCAACTCGAACGCGCCCGGCTGCTGTACGTGGCCGCGACACGCGCGCGGCGCGAGCTGCATTGGTTCGGCGCGGCGCGCGTCGGCGCCGACGGCGCGATCGTGCCGCGCGCCGGCACGCCGCTGGCGCTGCTGTGGCCGAGCGTCGCCGCACAGTTCGGGCAGGTGCCCGCGCCGCCAGCCCCCGGCGTGCCGGCGGCACCGGGTACGCCCGCTGCCCCGTTGACCCCGCGTGAGCCCGCCGCGCCGCGCGCGCAGCCCTTCGCCGGCTGGCAACTGCCGGCGGACTGGGCGCCGCCCGCGCTGCCGCCGGCAGTGACCACCGAACGGCTCCAGCACTCGCTGCGCGATACCGGCGCGCAGCCGGAATACGCGTGGGTGGGCATGGCGGCGCGCGCGGTAGGCACGATCGTGCACGCCGAGCTGCAGCGCCTGTCGCAGCTCGCGCCGCTCCCCGCAGCGCCCGATGTCGGCGCCGGCGATTACCAGGCGTGGCTCGCGGAGCTGGGCGTCGAGGCGGCGGAACGCGAAGCCGCTGCGCGCGATGTCGTCGATGCGCTCGCCGCCACGCTGCGCGATCCGCGCGGTCGCTGGCTGCTCGGTTCGACGCACGCCGCCGCGCACAGCGAATTGCGGCTCAGCGGCATCCACGAGGGCCGCGTCGTCAACGTCATCGTCGATCGCCTGCTGGTCGAGGCGGACGGCGCGCGCTGGATCGTCGATTACAAGACCAGCCGCCATGAGGGCGGAGAGCTCGAGGCCTTCCTGCTGCAGGAAGAAGAGCGCCATCGCCCGCAGCTGCAGCGCTATGCCGTGCTGGCGCGCGCATTGGCGCCAGGCCCGGTGCGCGCGGCGCTGTATTTCCCACTGCTGGGCGCGTTCCGCGAAGTCGCGGTCTAGAACGATCCCTCGAGCGTGAACGCGCGGCGTCCCTGCGGGTCGCTCGCGCCGAGGTACTCGACGAGCCTGGCCAGGTCCGGGCTCGCGCCGGGACGCGCCGCCGCCTGGCCCGCGAGCACGTAATCGCGGCCATTGCGCAGCGCCAGCGTGCCGCTGACCGACAAGGGCCCGCCCAGGTCGCGCAGCGCGCCGCGGATCGGCGCATCGGCCGCGGCGCGCGGCTGCGCCGCGGGTTCGAAGCGCAACTCGTAGCTGCCGAAGTCCAATGGCGGATTGCGCTGCGCCAGATCGTGCGCCGTTGCCACGCCCTCGATGCGCGTGATGCGGCCGGCGTCGAACTCGATCGTGTCGAAGGCCAGCTCGAGGCGCCCGGTCCAGCCGGCGGGAAACAGCGGCAGCCGGCCCGGATCGATCGGCAGCGTGGCGTGCAGCTGGCGCAGCGAGCGCAAGCCGCCGAAGCCGAGCGAGACGCGCGCCGTGCCGCTGGCCTGCGCATCGGCGCTGCGCAGGTCGACGTCGAGGCGACCGAGCAGCAATGGCCAGGCGTGCAGCGTCCAGCCGACCCCGTCGAGCGTGGCGCCGGGAACCCGGAGCCGCGCGCAGCTGCCGTGCCAGAGCGAACCCGCGGGGGAATGGCATTCGATGCCGGCCGGCAGCGCGCCGGTCAGCCAGTGCGCCGGGGCGCGCAGCAGCACCGTGAGCGCGAACAGCGACGCCATCAGCACCAGCAGCGCGCGCCGCGACATGGCCGGCCCCGTCAGGACGCCTGCAGCACGATCGTGGCGCTGACCATGCCCGGGGCGGCGCCGCTGTCGATGCTCGCCGACACGACGCGCACGCCGTGCCGCTGCACGAGTTCACCGGCCCAGTTCAGCAGCGCGTCGAAGGCCACCTGCTCGAGCCGCACGCTGAGCGTGCCATCGCTCCCCGCCTGCGTGTTCAGCGAACGGGAGATGCCGGTCTCGTGCGCGACGCGGTCGGCCAGCACGACCAGCGACTCGCCGCCGGCGCCGGCGGGCCGCGCGCGCAGCTCGCTGAGTTGCGGCGCGATCGACTGGAGCCAGTCGAGATCGGCACGGCGCGTCTGCACCTGCTGCTGCAGGCGCGCGACGCGCCGCTCCACCGGCCACCAGGCTCCCGCCAGCAGCAACACCACCGCGGCGGCCGCGCCGATCGCCACCACGCGCTGTTCGCGCGCGGCCAGTGAATGGAACCAGGTCTTGATCGCGTCCATCAGCCGGCGCCGCCGCGCAATGCGATGTTGCCCTCGAAGGCGTCGCCGGCGGCGCCGCCCGCCGTCAATTCGGCCTGCCAGCCCGCGGCGCGGAGCGATTGGTTGATGCGGTCGATGCTCTGCGCGTCGTTGGCGCGCACCTTCAGTTGCAGCGCGCCGTCGCGGAACGTCAAGGAGCGCAGCCGCGCGCCGGGCAGGCCGTTCATGGCCTGCGCCAGCACCTGCAGCGCGGGCAGAAGGCCGGAGCGTCCGCCCGCAGCGCCCGGATCACGCAGCTCGGCCTCGAGCCGCGGCCGGATCGACTCGCTCGCCCCGGCATACTGCGGACCGGCGAGCGCGGCGATCTGCTGGTCGAGTTCGCGCGCCTCGCGGCCCAGGTGCCACAACGAGTACAGCTGCGAGATCGCATGCAGCAGCAGCAGCGCCGCCGCGAGGCCGGCGGCCATGCGCCAACGGCCCCAGCTCGCGCGCAGCGAAGTGCGCGGCGCGTACGGGCCCTGCAGCAGGTTGATCGGCGCCGCTTGCGGCAGCTGCGCGGCGAGCCACGGCAGGGCGCCGGAACCGAGCAGCTGCGTGTGCAGCGCGCCGAGCCGCGCGCGCGTCGCCTCGACCTCCGCCGAGCGGCGCTGCCAGTCGACCGGGTTGCTGTAGAGCTGCAGGCTGGTCTCGGCCGCCCGGTCGCCCAGCGCGATGTCGAGTGCGGCGCCGAAACCACCCGGCGGCGCCGACAGCACCACCGGCGGGCGGTCGCCTTCGGCGGCGAGCAGCAGCGTGTCGCCCTCGAGCAGCGCGATCGCTTGTCCAGCGATGCGCGGCAGCAGCGCGGCTTCGCTGCACAGCAGGTCGGGCGCGATGCCGGCCGCCTTCAGTTGCGCCAGCCAGTCCTCGAGCAGCGCGCGGCTCACGACCGCGACCGGCGTGCGTCCGCCGGCGGCGGCGGGTGCGACCGCAAAGTGCTGCGCGTCGATGTCATCGGCGAGCTGTTCTTCGAGCGCGAACGGCACGAGCTGGGCGGCGCGCGCACCCGCGCGCTCGGGCAGCTCGGCCTCCAGGCTCAGCACCTCGGCCGGGTGCACCAGCACGGCCACGCGGCGCCCGCTGGCGGCGGCGGCGGCGGATTCGAGCGGGCCGGTCTGCACGGCCGCCAGCGGACGACCCGCTTCGTCGGTGACGAGCCACGCAGCCGCGGTTCCGGCGGCGCGTGGCATGCGCACTGTGAGCCATTCCGCCATGGTCATTCGGTACCGAAGGTTCTGAGGATGGGGCGAATCTGCCCGCTCTGGTCCTGTCTGATCAGACTGTACAAGGTGAATCGCGTGGTGCCAATAGTGATCCAGGTGCGCAGGCGGAAATACGAGGAGCGCGTGTCGATGTGGCTGGAGACGTAGGCTTTCCAGTTCGCCGGCACGCCATCGAGGAACGCTTGCTGCGTCGGGTAGCAACTGAACTGCGCGCGCTGCGCGACCATTTCCTTCGGATCGATCGCGTAGCTGCGCGAACCCGACATCGCATCCAGCACTTCGCCGGGCGCGGTGCAGATGTTGAGCTTGGTGTCGGGCGGGAGCGCGGTGACGAAGGGCTTCAGTTTTTCGTAGCTGGCGCGGTCCATGCCCATGGCCAGCAGTTCGCTGATGCTGGTCAGCGGCATGTTGGGCACGCGATGCGGCGGGGTCTGCGACATGTAGAAGCTGTCCTCGCCGCCGCCCGGGAAAGTGGGCTGGTTGTCGGTGTCGATCCAGTCGACCAGTCGCGTCGCGTAGCTGGTGTCGATGTTCAATGCGGCGAGCAACGCCTCGAACTGCTGCACGGCGGTGTCGTTCTCGACCAGCGGCGCGTTCATGCCGGCCGCCAGCGCCGCCGCATCGCCCGCACCCGGCTGCGCACCGCCTGCGCCCGGCTGCGCACCGCCGGCGCCCGCCGCCATGACCACGCTGTTGAGGTTGAACTTGCCGGCCTGGTCCTCGAGCGAGGCCTCGAGCACTGCGCCCGCCTCGATTTCCACGGGGCCGTAGGGAGCAGCCCAGTCCTGGTTCGGCGCGGTGAGCTGCGGGTTGTTCTTGCGGCTGTTGCGCAGCGCGTAGCCGGCCAGCGCCTCGGCGCCCTCGGCCAGCGCGAAGCTTTGCGCGACCGTGAACACGGCGACCGCGCGCCGCGTCGACAGCTGGCTCTGCCATTCGATCGCGGTGGCGACGATCGCCGCGATCGCGACCAGGATCAGCGCGGTCAGCAGCGCCACGCCGCGTTGCCGCGCGTTCACCCGGCCACCTCGATGATGCGCGTCAGCACGCCGTAGTCCTTGAGCTTCAGCGTGACCTCGACGGCAATCGGCCGCGCCCGCAGCTGCACGGCTGGCGTCTGGCGCAGCAGCGCCGGCGTCGGCCAGGAGTCGGACCAGGCCAGCGATTCGTCGAGGAACCGGAAATGCAGCAGCTCGACCTGGTCGAGCAGCTCGCGCTCCTCGGGGACGGAGCCACTGGTCGCGTCCAGCACCAGCATGTGCTGCCGGATCAATTTGCCGCCGCGCACGAGGTAGGCCACGCGCTGCAGTTCGCTGCGCGGGAGTCCCGCCGGATTCGCCCAGCTGCCGCGCGTGAAGCTCAGCTGCACGACCCCGTCGGGCGCCGCGGCGGGCGCGCTGGCGTCGCTCGCACCGGTCGGGAGCGAATTCGGATCCACGTAGGCCGCGCCGAGGTAGGTGTTGCCGAGCAGGTCGCGCACCGGGCGCGGCTGCATCATCTCGATGTCCTGTTCAATGACGCGGAAGGCCTGTTGCAGCGCCGACAGCCGCTTGCTCTGCTCGTCGACCTCCTGGCGGCTGGTGAGCGCCTGCGACAGCGCGCCGTAGCCCATCGCGAACAGGATCGCGGTGATCAACACCGCGACCATCAGTTCGACCAGCGTGAAGCCGGTGGTCTGTCGGGGCCGCGGGTTCATGTCGCCGGCGTCGGCGTGGACGGCTGCACGGGCGGCTGGAAGGGCGGCGGTGTCGTCGTGGGCGTCGAAGGCTGGCCCGGCGTGGGCTGTTGCTGGCCGCCGCCCGCATCGTCCCAGCCCGGCAGTTCGCTTTGCGGGAACTGCAGCGAATCGCCGCGGAAGCCGATCACCGTGGCGAGCCAGTCATCCGGCGCGACGGTGCGCTTCGGTCCGCCGGGCCTGTCGGCCTGGTCGGAATGCCGCACGCGCACGGTGATGCGCTTGAGGCCCGGCACCTGCATGTCCTCGATCGTCTGCTGCCAGTGCCAGCGCGAGTCGGCGAATTCGACCTCGCCCTCCTTGGTGGCGGTCGTGGCGAGGCCGGTGCCGAGTCGCTCGGTGGCGAGCTGGTTGAACGCGACCCACGCCGCGAAGGTCTTCTCGCGCAGCCGTGCGGTGTTGTCGGCGGCGGATGTCAGCGCCTTCAGCGCGGCACCCATGCCCAGCGCCACGATGATCAGCGCCACCAGCACCTCGACCAGCGTGAATGCGCGTTGCGTTTTCAAGGATGCTGCGCGGTGTCGGCGACCGCCTCGATCTTGCCGGCGGCCGTGCCCGACAGCGCGGCGCTGCGGCCGGCCGAGGGGCGCAGCAGCGTCAGCGTGAAGCGCGTCAGGTCGCCGTTCGAGTAGACGATCACCTGTGGCGCCAGGTCGGTCGACGCGGTGATCTTCGCCGGGTCGGTGTACGGCGGCAGCACGATCTTGCGATCCTCGATGACCAGCGTCTGCTCGACCCCGGCCGGCAGCAGGCGGGCGCGCAGCGCCTCGTCGAGCGGATCCTCGAGCCACAGGTTCTTGCGCGAGTCGTACATGACGAAGCGGTAGCCACCCTGTTCGCAGCGCAGGCCGTATTCGATCGTCTGCAACGCCGCGCGTTCCTGAACGTAGGCCAACAGCGCGACCAGCCGGTCGCGCTCGCGCTCGAGCTGCTCGTCGCGCCCGCGCCCGCCGAAGGCCAGCAGCGCGCCGCCGATGACCACGCCGATGATGACGATCACCACCAGCAATTCGACCAGCGTGAATCCCGCGCGCCGCGGCGGCGGGTCCGGATGGAGGCTCAGCGGCGGGGGCGATGCGCGCACCACGGCGCCGTGCGGCTATTGATCGAGGTTCCAGTTGCCGATGTCGGCCTTGGTGTCCTCGCCGCCGGGCTGGCCGTCGGCGCCGAGCGAATACAGGTCGTACTCGCCGCCGTGCGTGCCGGGCGTGACGTACACGTAGTCGTGGCCCCACGGGTCCTTGCTGATGTGCTGCTGCTGCAGGTAGCCGCCCGGCCGCCAGTGCGGCGCCACGGCCGGGTCCGGCTTCTGGATCAGCGCGTTCAGGCCCTGGTCGGTCGTCGGGTACACGTAGTTGTCGAGCTTGTACATCGTCAGCGCGGTCATCATCGCCTGGATGTCCTGCTTGGCCTTCGAGACGCGCGCGTCATCGACGCGGTTGAGGAACTGCGGCACGACCACCGCGGCCAGCAGGCCGATGATGATGACGACGACCATGATCTCGATCAGCGTGAAGCCCCGCTGCGCGGCTCGGAGCCTGCGCAGCGCCGCGCCGCTGGCGACCGGGGCAGGGATGGGAGGATGTCGTTTCATGGTGTTTCCGGGCCGCCCGAGGCGGTAGCATGCGATCCGTTGATGATAGCAAATGCCTGTTGCGACCCGGCGTGACACGCCGCAGTTCCCTGCTGGCGTCGCTCAACTGCGACGGATGGCGCGGCGCGGCGCTGCTGGCCTGCCTGGCGCTGCTCGCCGGGCTGGCCTGCGGGGGGCCGGCGTGGGTCGCCGCGCTGCGCTACGAGCGTGCCGCGATAGCCGGCGGCGAATGGTGGCGATTGCTGAGCGGGCATTGGGTGCACCTGGGCACGGCGCACCTGCTGGCGGATGCCGCCGGGCTGGTGCTGCTCTGGGCGCTGTACGCGCGGGAGCTCACGCCGGGCCAGTGGTGCCTGGTGCTGGCCTGCTCGACCGCGGCGATCGACGCGGGCCTGTGGTGGGGCGAGCCCGCGCTGCAATGGTATGTTGGCATCTCCGGATTGCTGCACGGCGCCTGGGCCGCGGGCGCGCTCTGCGCGGCGCTGCGCGGCCAGCGGCAGGGCTGGATCATGCTGGCCGCGCTGGCCGGCAAGCTCGTGCTCGAGCAGCGCAGCGGCGCCAGCCTCGTGATGGCCGGATTCCCGGTCGTGACGATGGCGCACGTCTACGGTGCGCTCGGCGGCGCCGTGGCGGTCGCGGCATTGGCGCTCGCGCGCAAGCGGCTATAATCGCGCGCTTTCCGGATACGGCTGGAACCGGGCGGGGGAGTCCACGAGATGTCGCTGGCGTGTGTGTTTCCGGGGCAGGGTTCCCAGTCCGTCGGCATGCTCGGCGAACTGGCCGCGCGCCACCCGATCATCGCGCACACCTTTGCCGAGGCCTCGGCGGCGCTGCAGTACGACCTGTGGCAGCGCGTGTCGGCGGGTCCGGCCGAACTGCTCGACCAGACCGAGTGCACGCAGCCGGCGATGCTGGTCGCCGGCGTGGCCACCTGGCGGCTGTGGGCCGCGCAGGGCGGGGCGCGGCCCGCCTTCGTGTCCGGGCACAGCCTGGGCGAGTTCACGGCGCTGGTGTGCGCCGGAGCGATCGATTTCGCCGCGGCGGTGACGCTGGTGCGCGATCGCGGGCGCTACATGCAGGAGGCGGTGCCGGCGGGACAGGGCGGCATGGCCGCGATCCTCGGGCTCGAGGACGAAGCCGTCGAAGCGGTCTGCGCCGAAGCCGCGCACGGCGGGATCGTCGAGGCCGTGAACTACAACGCGCCCGGGCAGGTCGTCATCGCCGGCCAGGCCGAGGCGGTCGAGCGCGCGCTGGCCGCCGCGCTGGCCCGCGGCGCCAAGCGCGCGCTGCTGCTGCCGGTCAGCGTGCCGGCGCATTCCTCGCTGATGCAGGGCGCGGCCGGCAAGCTGCGCGAGCGGCTTGCTGCGGTCGAGATCGGCACGCCGCGCATCGAATACCTCAGCGCCGTGGACGCGCAGCTGCACCGCGATCCCGAGGAAATACGTGCGCTGCTCGTGCGGCAGCTGGCCAGCCCGGTGCGCTGGTCGGCGACCGTGACGGCGCTGAGCGCGCGCGGCATCCAGGCGCTGGTCGAATGCGGCCCGGGCAAGGTGCTCACCGCGCTGAACCGGCGCATCGAGCGGCGCCGCGACACGAAATGCCTCGCGATCGACGATACGGCGTCGCTCCAGGCCGCGCTCGAAGCCACCGGGAGCCCCACATGACGGCGAACAACGAGGTTGCACTGGTCACCGGCGCATCGCGCGGCATCGGCCAGGCGATCGCCGCGGCGCTGGCCGGCACCGGCGCGGCGGTCATCGGCACGGCGACGACCGCCGAGGGCGCGGCGGCGATCAGCGCGTGGTTCACCGAGCGCGGGCTCAACGGGCGGGGCGCCGTGTACAACGCCGCGGACCCGGACGGGGCCGCGAAGCTGGTGGCCGACCTGGAATCGCGCGAGGGCCTGCCCACCATTCTCGTCAACAACGCGGGCGTGACGCGCGACGGACTCATGCTGCGCATGAAGGACGAGGACTGGAACCAGGTCATCGACATCAACCTGTCGGGCGTGTTCCGCCTGACGAAGCTGTGCCTCAAGCGCATGCTGAAGGAACGCCGCGGCCGCATCATCAACATCACCTCGGTGATCGGCGCGATCGGCAATCCCGGGCAGGCGAACTACGCGGCGGCCAAGGCGGGGTTGATCGGCTTCACCCGCTCGCTGGCCCGGGAACTGGGCTCGCGCAACATCACCGTCAATGCGGTGGCCCCGGGGTTCATCGAGACGGACATGACCCGTGCGCTGCCGGAACAACAACGGGCGGCCTACCTCGCGCAGATTCCGCTGGGCCGCTTCGGCAGTGGCGAGGAAGTCGCTAACACCGTGATTTTTCTCGCCGGAAACCAGGCCGCCTACCTGACCGGCCAGACGCTGCACCTGAACGGCGGCATGTACATGGGCTAGGCCCCCGGGCCGCTGGTGCGGCATTTGCAACGCCAAATCACCAGAAAAATCAAGTACTCGCATAAAAATCGGGTGGCAGCCGCCGGGGTGTTCCCCTACAATACGCCGCCGCCAACCGGCCAGAGGGATTTAAGAAGATGAGCAACGTTGAACAACAGGTCAAGGCGATCGTTGCCGAACAGCTTGGGGTCAAGGCCGAACAGGTCACGAGCGCAGCCTCGTTCGTCGACGACCTCGGTGCTGACTCACTCGACACCGTCGAGCTGGTCATGGCCCTGGAAGAGGAATTCGAGATCGAGATCCCGGACGAAGACGCCGAAAAAATAACCACCGTCCAGCAGGCGATCGACTACATCAACGAGCGCCGCAACAAGGCCTGAGCCCAAGCCGGCCGCTCGGGTCCCACCAAGTTGAGCAAACGCCGCGTCGTCGTCACAGGCCTCGGTGTCGTCTGTCCGCTGGGCAGCACGGTCGCCGACGCGTGGGGCGCGGCACTGAAGGGCGAGAGCGGCATCGGGCCGATCACCCGCTTCGACACCAGCGCCTTCCCGGTGAAATTCGGCGGCGCGGTGCGCGGCTTCGACCTGGGCGCCTACCTGCCGCCGAAGGAGGCGCGCCGCATGGATCCGTTCATGCACTACGGCGTCGCGGCCGGCGTGCAGGCGGTGAACGACGCGGGCGTCGACTTCGACAAGCTCGACCGTGACCGGTGCGGCGTCATCATGGGTGCGGGCATCGGCGGCCTCAGCACAATCGAGTCCGAGCATGATGCCTACCTGGCCGGCGGCGTGCGCCGCATCTCGCCGTTCTACATCCCGGCCTCGATCATCAACATGCTGGCGGGGCACCTGTCGATCCGCTACGGGCTGCGGGGCCCGAACCTCGGCGTCGTGACGGCCTGCACGACCTCGACGCACGCGCTCGGGCTCGCCGCGCGCGCGATCCAGTACGGCGATGCCGACCTGGTCGTTTCCGGCGGCGCCGAGATGGGCACGACGCCGACGGCGATCGGCGGCTTCTCGCAGGCCAAGGCGCTGTCGGTGCGCAATGATTCGCCGGCGACCGCGAGCCGCCCGTGGGACCGTGACCGCGACGGCTTCGTGCTCAGCGACGGTGGCGGTGCGATGGTGCTCGAGGAATACGAGCACGCGCGGCGCCGCGGGGCGCGCATATATGCCGAGCTCGC
>DATKLZ010000115.1:0-16646 GCA_035542135.1 Steroidobacteraceae bacterium
CGCGGCGCTGAAGAACACGCTGCGCCAGGCGCCCGATGTCATCCTGATCGGCGAGATCCGCGACCGCGAGACGATGGAATACGGCATCCAGTTCGCCGAGACCGGCCACCTGGTGCTGGCCACGCTCCACGCCAACAGCTCAAACCAGGCGCTCGACCGCATCATCAACTTCTTCAGCGAGGAGCGGCGCGAGCAGCTGCTGATGGACCTGTCGCTGAACGTGCGCGCGCTGATCTCGCAGCGCCTGATCCCGCGCGAGTCGGGCACCGGGCGCATCGCGGCGATGGAGATCATGCTCAATTCGCCGCTGATCCAGGACCTGATCTTCCGCGGCGAGGTCGCCAAGATCAAGGAGGTCATGGGCCGCTCGACGCGGCTCGGCATGAACACCTTCGACCAGGCGCTGTTCGACCTGTACGAGAAGGGCATGATTTCCTACGAAGACGCATTGCGCAACGCCGACTCGAAGAACGAGCTGCGGCTGCGCGTCAAGCTCGAGAGCAAGCGCGAGAACAAGCCGGTCGAGGGCGACGGCGACCTGGCGATCGTGGACGAGGACGAACACGGCCGGGCGATGTGATGGCCCGCCACCTGCACGGGATGCCCGCACATGAATGAAGCGGCCGATCTGAAGATTACCGGCAGCGGCCCACAGCCGGTGCTGAACACCAAGCCGCTGTTCATGCTGATGGTCGAGCGGCATGCCTCCGACCTGTTCTTCACCTGCAACGCGCCCATCAAGATCAAGATCGAAGGGCAGATCATGCCCGTGAACAAGCAGGTGCTGTCGCCCGAGGCGGTGCGTTCGGCAGCCTTCGGCATGATGACGCCCGAGCAGATCGAGTATTTCCAGCGCGAACTCGAGATCGACTTCGCCATCTCCGAGCCTGGACTGGGACGTTTCCGTGTTGCGGTGTTCTATCAACGCGGCTACCCCGCCATGGTGCTGCGCTACATCACCGCCGACATGCCCAAGCTCGACCAGCTCGGGCTCCCGGAGGTGCTGCGCGACCTGACGATGATGCGGCGCGGGCTGATCCTGATGGTCGGCGCCACCGGCTCGGGCAAGTCGACCACGCTGGCGGCGATGATCAACCACCGCAACGAGACCAGCTCCGACCACATCGTCACGATCGAGGACCCGATCGAATTCCTGCACGCCAACAAGCGTTCGATCATCAACCAGCGCGAGGTCGGCCTCGACACCAAGAGCTACGAGCGCGCGCTGCGCGGCGTGATGCGCGCCGCGCCCGACGTCATCCTGATCGGCGAGATCCGCGACCGCGAGAGCATGATGGCCGCCATCAACCTGGCGGGCACCGGCCACCTGGTGCTGGCCACGCTCCATGCGAACAACTGCGCCGAAACGCTCGATCGCATCATCAACATGTTCTCG
This sequence comes from Steroidobacteraceae bacterium, assembly GCA_035542135.1. Lineage (GTDB taxonomy): Bacteria > Pseudomonadota > Gammaproteobacteria > Steroidobacterales > Steroidobacteraceae > FEN-1191. The sequence continues at coordinate 1,397 of DATKLZ010000115.1, forward strand.
CACGAGCAGCAGAAGCAGGTGACGCTCGACCTGTCGCAGTACCTGCGCGCCGTGCTGGCGCAGCGGCTGGTGGTCGGCAAGGACCAGCGGCGCGTCGCGGCGGTCGAGGTCATGCTCAACACGCCGCACATCGCCGAGCTGGTCAAGCGCGGCGATGTCATCGGCATCAAGGAAGCGATCATGCTCAGCAGCGAGCGCGGCATCCAGAGCTTCGACCTGGCGCTGCTGAAGCTCTACAAGGACAACCGCATCACGCTCGAGGAGGCGCTCAGCAACGCCGATTCGCGCAGCAACCTCGAGACCAAGATCAACTTCGGCTGAGGCCGCTCCGGCAGCGCGGGCGCGGCCGCCACGCGCATGAAAAAAGCCCGGGTTTCCCCGGGCTTTTTTGCGTCAGCAAGCTTTGCGGCTTACCAGCGGCCACCGCCGCCGCCACCACCGCCACCGCCGCCGCGATAGCCACCGCCGCCGCCGCCGCCGCCGCCGCGATAACCGCCGCCGCCGCCGCCGGTGCGGGGCTTGTCCTGCGCCTCATTGACGCGCAGCGGACGACCGCCCAGCTCCTTGCCGTTCAGGTTCTGGATGGCACGGGCTGCATCGGCCTGGCTCATCTCGACGAAGCCGAAGCCGCGCGGCCGGCCGGTCTCGCGATCGGTCGGGAGCGACACGGATTCGACCGTGCCATGCTCGGAGAACAGGGTGCGGACTTCCGCTTCCGTAGCGCTGAAGGGCAGGTTGCCCACGTAGATCTTGGCCATAAATAGACACTCTCCAAACTCAAAATGGGCCGGCTGCGAAATCAATTGTGCAGACCGCGCCCTGACAACACGGCAGGAACTCGGAAGAGGTCAGAGGAGATCGTCTCCCGCGGGCCATCGAACCAATGATCCTGTCACCTGATCGAGAAAGTTCGGCTCGGGCTCATCGCGCCAAATGAGGCGCTCAAGCGATACACGGACGTCAGACGATCGGGGGGCAGTCTAGCACAGGCCGTCTTGCAATGCTGCCAGGCGGGTTCGGCGCCCGGGGACGGGCCCTCAGGGGGCGGTTTCGGCCGGCGGGGGCGGTGGCGGGTTGGCGCGGTTGTGTTGTTCGGTGCGCACCTGGGCCACGGTCAACCCGGTCTGCGCCGCGATCACCCCGAGCAGGCGGTGGCCGGCGTCCCGCGGCAGCGGGATCTCGTGCAGCCGCTCCCAGATGCGGATGCGCAGGTCCGGCGAATTGACGCTCGAGGCCTGCTCGAGGAGTTCGCGCTGCCGGATTTCGGCCGCCTCGGCCTGGCGGCGCGCGGCGCGCGCACGGAAATCGGCGGCCGTGTCGCCGGTCGGGGAGGGATGTTCGAGCATGGTGGGGACCCTGGCCATCGTGGCCTCAATCGTTGCGGACGATGACCAGGCGCCAGTTCAGCGCCATCGGGCAGGGCGTCGCGGTGGCGCGTTCGCGGAAGTGCACGCCGGCGCAGTTCATGCGCCCGGACGCGGTGCGGGCGGACGGCCGTTTCACCTGCGCCAGTTCATCGACCTGCCCGCTGAGGTCGAATTCGCCGTCGCATTCCGAACAGGGGCAGGCAAAGCGGAAGAATGCCCGTGCCGGCGGATAGTAGCTGTGCGACTGCGGCGAGGGGGGTGGCTGGCGGCTGCCGGTGAAGCCGAGGTCGATCTGCAGCTTGCCGATCGTGGCGTAACGGCTGCGCATGGCGGGCGCCTGGAGCCGGTCGCTTTGGCGGCCGGCGCGGCGCTGCTCGCCGAAGGTCGGCGCCTTGCGCGAGGTGAGCTTCATGGGTTCGGCTGCAGCGGCGCGGCCGCGCCCTCGGCAACGGAGGCTTCCCCGGCCGGCGCCGCCGGGGCCGCCGCAGCGGCCTCGAGGCGCGATGCCTGGCGGCGATTCTGCTTTTCAGCCTGGCGCAGCTTGCGCGCCTGTTCCTTCTGCTTCTTCTGGTGACGGTAGTTGGGCTTCGCCAAGATCGGTACCACCTGCGGAGCGGTTGCGAGGATGAGGTGGCGGGCCGGCGGCTCCTGGAAGCCCTGGTTGTCCCGCGCACGGGGAGTGCGCCCAGCCCCTTCAACGAGGCAGCCGCAGGGCTTCACACTAGCACAAACGGGCCGCCCCCGGCGGCCCAAATCCGCATCGTCCGCGGCGCCCCTGCGCCGGCGGCCGCACGCTACGGAAAGACGCGCTGCGCTTCGAACACGGGGCCGTCGACGCACACGCGCTTCATCGCGCGGCCCTCGGGACCGTGCACTTCGACGGCACAGCCGGCGCAGCCGCCGACCGCGCAGGCCATGTATTCCTCGAGCGAGACCTGGCACGGCAGCGAGAAACGGCGCGCCAGCGCCGCGGTCGCCGCCAGCATCGGCGTCGGCCCGCAGGCGAAGATCTCGACTTCGGCGCGCTCGGCATCCGACAGCGCCGCCAGCCAGTGCGCGGCGAGTTCCGTCACGTGACCGTTGAAGCAGCCGGCGAAGCCGGCGCCGCTCGCCAGCCGCGAGGGTACGCCCCACTCGTCGAGCAGCGGCATGCAGGCGATCGCCTCGGCGGGCGCGGCCGGCACCAGCATGTGCGAGGGGCGCGCGCGGAATGGAAACGGGATCTCCGAGCCCATCAGTACCAGCGGCTTCCAGCTCGTGCCGCGATCGGTGGCCAGGCGCTCGGCCAGGAACACCATCGGCGGGATGCCGACGCCGCCGCCAATCGCGAGCACTCGCGGCCTCACGGGATGGGGCGTGAAGCCCTGGCCGATCGGGCCGAGCAGGTTCAGCGTCTCGCCGCTGCGGCGCCGGCTCAGCGCCTCGGTGCCCGCGCCCACCACCTTGTAGAGCACTTCGATCCAGCCCGCCCCGGCCGAGGCGCGCATGATCGACAGCGGCCGGCGCATCGGCAGCGCGTCATCGCAGCGCAGGTGTACGAAGCTGCCGGGCGCCGCGAGCCGCGCGGTGTGCGGCGCCGCGATGCGCAGGATGTACTGGCGCGCCTCGGCGGCGGTGTGCTGCAGGATGAGCCCGTCCTCGACGTGGATCGTGCCGCGGTGCGCGCGGTGCGCCGGCGCCGCGGCGGCGGTGCCCGCGCTCAAGCGTGCACCGGGCGCGGGCGCAGCACGGACTCGAGCACTGCCATGCGCACCGCCACGCCGTTGCGCACCTGGTCGCGGATCACCGATTGCGGTCCGTCCGCGACCTCCGAATCGATCTCGATGCCGCGGTTCATCGGCTGCGGATGCATGACGATCGCGTCGGGCTTCGCCAGCCGCAGCCGCGGCGCGGTGAGCCCGTAGCGCGCGAAGTACTGTTCGCCGTCCGGGATCTCGGCCTGCGCCATGCGTTCCTTCTGGATGCGCAGCATCATGACGACATCGGCGCCGCCCAGTCCCTGCTCGGGGGTCGTGAAGCGCCGGCCGCCTGGGAATTCGCCGCCCGCGGGCATCAATGCCGGCGGCGCGACCAGCCGCAGCTCGCCGACGCCGAGCCCGGTGAACACCTCGTAGGCCGAGCGCGCCACGCGCGAGTGCTTGATGTCGCCGATGATCGCAATGCTCAGCTGATCAAAGCGCGCGCCCTTGTGCTGGCGCACCGTCAGCGCATCGAGCAGGCCCTGCGTCGGGTGCGACAGGTGCGCCTCGCCGGCCGAGAACACGCTGACATGCGGCGCGACATTCGCGGCCACGTGCGCGACCACGCCCGGCTCCGAGTCGCGGATCACGAAGCCGTCGAAGTGGAGCGATTCGAGCGTGTGGATCGTGTCGAGCATCGTCTCGCCCTTGGCGCGCGAGGACAGCTGCACCTCGAGGTTGATGACCTCGGCGCCGAGGCGGCGCGCGGCCAGCTCGAACGACACGCGCGTGCGCGTCGAGGGCTCGGTGAACAGGTTCCCGAGCGTCACGCCCTCGAGCGCGCGGTTCATCGGCGGGCGCGTGCCGAGCGCGCACACGTAGCGCTGCGCGTGGTCGAGCAGCGCATCGATCTCGCTGCGCGGCAGGCCCTCGAGCGTGATCAGGTGCCGCAGTGTTCCGTCGCTGCGCCGCTGGTTCAGCATGTTGTCAGTGTTCTCCCTGCAGCCAGCGCTCGAGCATGATCGCGGCCGCGAGGCTGTCGACTTCGGCGCGTTGCACGCGTCGGCGCCGTTCGCCACGGGCGCGCCGCTGCTTCAGTTCGGCGGCCGCTTCCAGCGAGGAATAACGCTCATCGACGCGCGCCACCGGCAGTCCCGAGCGCTGCGCCAGCGCCGCGGCGAAGGCCGTCGCCGGCGCCGCCATCTTGCCCTCGCTCCCGTCCTCATTATAAGGGTAGCCCACGACCAGCATGGCGGGCCGGTAGTCGCGCAGGTGCTTGCCGATGGCGTCCCAGTCCGGGCCGTGCGCGCCGTTGCCTACGGCCTGCAGCGGCGCGGCAGTGCGGGTGAGGGCATCGCCCGTGGCCACGCCGATGCGGCGCAGTCCAAAATCGAAACAGATTGCCGTGCCGTGGAACCCCGTCTGGAGACCAGACTGTGTTCCGCGCGCGCTCAGGCGTGTCCCGCCACCAGGCTGACGCGCGAGCTGTGCACGCCCAGCATCTGCCAGGCGGCCTGCCAGCGCTGTTCGAACGGGATCTCGTAGATCAGCTGCTCGCTGGCCGGGAGCGACAGCCAGGCGTTGTCGAGGATCTCCTGCTCGAGCTGGCCCGGCTCCCAGCCGGCATAGCCGAGCGCGATGAACGCGTCGCGCGGGCCTTCGCCGCGCGCCATCGCGGCCAGCACGTCGCGCGAGGTCGTCACCTGCACCTGCTCGGAGATCTTGTGCGTCGAATCCCAGGCGCCGCCCGGGCGGTGCAGCACGAAGCCGCGATCGGTGTGCACGGGTCCACCACGAAGCACGGGCAGTTCGCTGGTCCGGGCGTCCGACGCGTCGAGTTTCATCTGCGCCAGCACGTCGCCGAGCTTCATCTCGAGCGGCTTGTTCAGGACGATGCCGAGCGCGCCCTTCTCGCTGTGCTCGCAGACCAGCGTGACGCTCTGCGCGAAATGGCCGTCGGCCAGCGAGGGCATCGCCACCAGCAGGTTGTTGGCCAGGGAACTCAGCGTGGCAGTGGGGTCGGCCATGGCATGCAGTATGGGGGCGACGGCCGGCGCTCTCAAGGGTCCCGGGTGCCGTTGGCGCTGGCACGGACGCTGCCACGCTCGAGCTGCCCGCCGAAGAACTCCCACTGGTAGGCGAACCGCAGTGCGCCATAGTCCCGCGCCAGCTCGGCCGGGAAGGGCTCGAAGGGGCTGGCGAGCCGCAGGATCTGCAGCGCCGCCTGGTCGATCTCGACGTGCCCGCTGCTGCGGCGGATCGTCGCCGAGACCAGCGAGCCATCGCTCCCCAGCGCCACTTCGATGACCGGGCTGCCGGTCAGGTCGGCGCGGCGGGCCGCCGAGGGGAAATTCAGCGTGCCGACGCGCTCCACCTTGCGCCGCCAGGCGTCGAGGTACGGCGCCAGCCGGGAGGCCCGGGTGTCCGGACTGATCCACTGGCCGGTGCGCGGGTCGCCGCGCAGCACCAGTTCCGCGGCATCACCGCGGCCGCTGCGCTCGAGCGCGGCCACTTCGGCGGGGTCGGCCGCGGCAGCCGGCGCCGCGCCCGGCCCGGCCTCGCCCAGCCAGCGGATCAGCGGCGAGGGCGCGCTCGTGCCGAGCGCCGGCTCCTCGCTGCCGGCCCGGCCGGTGGCGTCCGCGGGCGTGTCGGCGCCGCGCCGGCCTGGCGTGCTCGGGGCCGCGCGCGCCGCGCGCCGGGCGTCGGGGCTGCCGGTCGCGAGCGTGTGCGTGTTGCCGGCGCCGACCTGCGTGCGCTGCGCCAGGTAGGCCGCGCGGTCGTTGCGGCTCGCCGCCGGCAGTTCGTCGCTGACCAGCAGCACTTCCATGCCCGGCGCGGGCGGCGCGCGCCCGCCGATGCTGAAAGTCAGGCCGAGGATCACGATCGCGTGCGCGATGGCGGCCATGAACAGCATCGCCGTGAGCCGCTCGCGCACCGGCGCACGGCCCTCGCCGCCGCCCTTGAGGGAGCGCAGCGCGGAGCGCAGCGAGGGCGCGGCGGCGTTCACCCCGTGCGCCCCGCCCGCGCGGGCTCCGCCGCCGCGGCGCGCAGCCGCGCCTCGATCGCCTGCACCAGCAGCGCGGCGGCGTCGACGCCGAACTGCGCCTGCAGCTCGCGCACGCCGGTGGGACTGGTGACGTTGATTTCCGTGACGAAGCCGCCGATCACGTCCAGCCCGACGAACAGCATGCCGGCCGCGCGCAGCGCGGGGCCTATTTCCCCGGCCAGCCAGCGGTCGCGTTCGTTGAGCGGGCGGCCCACGCCCCTGGCGCCGGCGGCGAGGTTGCCGCGGTGGTCGTGCGCGCCCGGGATGCGCGCCAGCGCGAAGGGCAGCGGCTCGCCGTCGACGAGCAGCACGCGCGCATCGCCGCTCACCGCGATCTCCGGCAGGTACTTCTGCACGATCGCGAAGCGCTGCCCGTAGTCGGTCAGCGTCTCGAACACGACCGACGCGTTCTTGTCGCCGGGCGCGAGCACGAAGATCGAGCGCCCGCCCATGCCGTGCAGCGGCTTGCACACGATCGTGCCGTGTCCGGCGGCGAACGCCGCCATCTGCTGCATGTCGCGCGTGACCAGCGTCGGCGCGCAGCACTGCGGGAACCAGGCGGTGTAGACCTTCTCGTTCATGTCGCGCAGGCCGCGCGGCCGGTTCACGACCAGCGCCCCGGCCAGCTCGGCGCGCTCGAGGATGTAGGTGGCGTAGATGTACTCGGTGTCGAACGGCGGATCCTTGCGCATCAGCACGACATCGAAATCGCCGATGGGTTCGACCGCCCTTTCGCCCAATGCGTACCAGCGCGCGGGGTCCGCGTGGACCTCCAGTCTCCTGACGGAGCCCTCGGCGACGCCGTCGCGCAGCCGCAGGTCCTGCAGCTCGGCGTAGTACAGCTCGTGGCCGCGCGCGGCCGCCGCCAGCAGCAGCGCGAGCGTCGTGTCCTTGTGGTACTTGATGTGATCGATCGGATCCATCACCACCAGGAACCTCGCGGGCGTGTCCATGCTCATCCCCTAAATTATGTCGCCGCGAGCGGCGCCGGAGTGCTCAAAACGTGACGCAGGTGGCATAGCCGCAGGGGTGCCGATATGTTAAAAAGATGGAATCTACAGAGGGCGTCGCGCAGGTCACAGCGCATCCACATGCAGGTGTACGACCATGGAAATCAATGCCCAAAGGAGTGAGCCGGAATTGAACGACGCTGCCTCGCCATTCCGCGGCCTGAAGGTGCTGGTCATCGACGACAGCAAGACCATCCGCCGCACCGCCGAGACGCTGCTCGCCAAGGAAGGCTGCGAGGTGTACACGGCCGTCGACGGGTTCGACGCGCTCACCAAGATCGCCGACCACCAGCCCGACATCGTGTTCGTCGACATCATGATGCCGCGGCTCGATGGCTACCAGACCTGTGCGCTGATCAAGCACAACAAGGTGTTCCGCACGATTCCCGTCATCATGCTCTCCTCCAAGGATGGACTCTTCGACCGCGCCCGCGGCCGCATCGTCGGCTCCGAGCATTACCTGACCAAGCCCTTCACCAAGGACGAACTGCTCGGCGCCATTGAAGCGCAGATCGGGAGATAGTCCATGGCGCTGATTCTCATTGTCGACGATTCGCCCACCGAAGTGCACGTCATGAAGAAAGCACTCGAACGGCATGGTTACCGCACCGCCGTGGCCGGCGACGGCGCGGAGGGCATCCGGCTCGCGCGCCAGATGCATCCCGACCTCATATTCATGGACATCGTCATGCCGGGCGTCAACGGCTACCAGGCCACGCGCACGCTCGCGAACGACCCGGACACGCGCAGGATCCCGATCGTCATGGTCACCTCCAAGGGGCAGGAAACCGACCGCATCTGGGGCCTGCGCCAGGGAGCCGTGGATTACATGGTGAAACCCGTATCGATGGATCAGCTGGTCGAGAAGGCGCAGGCCGCGCTCGCAGCCTGACCATGGTGGCCAGCGCTTCGTTAAAGGCACTGCGCGACCGGCCGTACGAACTCCTCGCGGAGCTCGAACGCCGTGGCCGCAGCGCCACCGCCAGCCCCGAGACGCCGGGTGCCGCCGGCGCCGAGTGGGTCGGCGTGGCGGTGCGCATGGCCGGCGAGCTGTACCTGGTGGCGCGCGAGGAAGCGCGCGAGGTGCTGGGCGTGCCCGCGCCGCTGACGCGCGTGCCGGGCGCCCGGGGCTGGGTGCTCGGCCTCGCCAACATCCGCGGCCAGCTCTATCCGATCATCGACCTGCGCGCGTTCCTCGGCGGGGGCGCAACGCCGCTGACGCGGCTGACGCGCATCCTCGTGGTCAACCACCGCGACATTCCCGCTGGCCTCGTCGTCGACGAGGTGCTCGGCTTCCGGCGCTTCAGCGAAGGCGCGTTCGATGTCGAGGTGCCGACGACGATCGTGCCGTGCAGGCAGTACCTGGCCGGCTCGTTCCGGCATGAGCAGGAGCAGCTGCCGGTGCTGAGCCTGCGCAGGCTCCTCGAAGACCCGGCGTTCACGGCGGCCTCGGCTTGAACGCGGACGATCTCATCGACACCCGACTGCTGCGCCGGCTGACGCTGGCTTCCGCCGGGCTCGTCATCGCGGGGGCGGCCTGCTGGTTCGCGGCGGGTGGAGCGGGCACGCTGGGATACGTCGGCGCCGGGCTGGCGCTGCTGGCGCTGGCGCCGCTCGGCCTGCTGCTGGTGCAGTTCGGCGCGCTGCGGCGCGCGGCGGAACGGCAGCTGCAGGCCACCGCGGCGCAGCGCCAGGAGAACGAGCGCAACCAGCGCTCGATCCTCAAGCTCCTCGACGAAATGGCGAGCCTCGCCGACGGCGACCTGACCGTGCAGGCCACCGTCACCGAAGACATCACCGGCGCGATCGCCGATTCCGTGAACTACGCGGTCGAGGCGCTGCGCAAGCTGGTCGCCACGATCAATGCCTCGGCGATGCAGGTCGATGCCTCGGCGCGCCAGACGCAGGCGCTGGGCGCGCAGCTGGGCAAGGCCGCCGGGGTGCAGGCCAAGCAGATCGCCTCGGCCACGGAATCGATCGCCGCGATGGCGGCCTCGACCGAAGAGGTCTCCGGCAATGCCGAGCGCGCCGCCGACGTCGCGCGCCATTCGGTCGACGTCGCGCACAAGGGCGGCGAGGCCGTGCGGCGCACGATCGACGGCATGAATGCGATCCGCGAGACGATCCAGGAGACCAGCAAGCGCATCAAGCGGCTGGGCGAGAGCTCGCAGGAGATCGGCAACACCGTCGAGCTGATCAGCGACATCGCCGAGCAGACCAACATCCTGGCGCTCAACGCCTCGATCCAGGCCTCGATGGCCGGCGAGGCCGGCCGCGGCTTCGCGGTCGTCGCCGACGAAGTGCAGCGGCTGGCCGAGCGCGCCGCCACCGCGACCAAGCAGATCGAGGTGCTGGTGCGCACGATCCAGGCCGACACCAACGAAGCGGTCGTGTCGATGGAGCGCAGCACCACCGACGTCGTCGGCGGCGCGTTGCTGGCCGAGAACGCCGGCGCGGCGCTGACCGAGATCGAGCAGGTGTCCAACCAGATCGCGAGCCTGGTGCAGAACATCTCGGTCAGCGCGCGCAGCCAGTCGGCCGCGGCGCAGAACATCGCGCGCAACACGCAGGTGCTGCGCGAGGTGAGCGCGCAGACCTCCGAGAGCACCCAGGCGACCGCGCAGGCGATCGTCAAGATGGCCGAGCTGGCCGCGGCGCTGCGCAAGTCAGTGGCCGGGTTCCGGCTGCCCGGTGGCGCGCAGGCATGAGCGAACTGGCCACGCAGACGATGCAGCAGACCGCGCGCGAGATCGGCGTCGCGCTGGCCGATGCGCGCACCGCGCTCGAGACGCATGTCGAGCAGCCGGCCAACCACGCGCTGCTCGAGCGCTGCGCCTTCGAACTGCACCAGGTGCAGGGCGCGCTGCGTGTGCTCGAGATCTACGGCGCCGCGCTCCTGGCCGAAGAGATGGAGCAGGTCGCGCGCTACCTGATCAGCGCGCGCGAGGAACGCAAGAACCAGTCCGAGGCGCTCGACGCGCTGATGCGCGCCATGGTGCAGCTGCCGGGTTACCTCGAGCGCGTGCTGGCCGGCGGGCGCGACCTGGCGCTGGTGCTGCTGCCGCTGCTGAACGACCTGCGCGCGGTGCGCGGCTGCTCGCTGCTGTCGGAAGGCACGCTGCTGCTGCTGAACCTGAAGTCCGACCGCCAGGCGCAGCCGATCTCGCCGGCGCCGGGCGAGGCGCCGCTGTCGCCGGCCCAGTGGGCGCGGCGGCTCCGCTCGCGCTTCCAGGCCGGCCTGATCGGCTGGATCCGCGGCGAGCGGCTCGAGCAGAACCTCGAGATCCTGGCGACCGTGGCGACGCGGCTCGAGCAGGTGGCGACGCAGCAGTGCGTGTTCCAGCTGTGGTGGGTCGTCGGCGCGCTGCTCGAGGCGCTGCGCGAGCACGGCGTCGAGAGCAGCGTGACGATCAAGCGCCTGCTCGGCCTCGCCGACCGCGAGATCAAGCGGCTGTATGAAATCGGCGAGGCGCGCTACGCGCAGACGCCGCCGATCGAGCTGCTGAACAACCTCCTGTACTACGTCGCCCGCTCGACCACCGCCGGCCCGCGCGTGGCGGCGGTGCGCGCCTCGTTCCGGCTCAACGAACTGCTGCCGGTCGACGAGGGCATCGAGCAGGAGCGCGACAACCTGTCGGCACCCTCGGTCAAGCTGATGCACACGGTCGCGGCCGCGATCCGCGAAGACCTCACGCGCGTCAAGGACGTGCTCGACATCTTCGTGCGCCGCGGCGGCGGCCAGGTCGAGGAACTCTCCCCGCAGATCGAGCTGCTGCGCAAGATCGGCGACACGCTCGGCGTGCTCGGCCTCGGCGAACTGCGCGCCCGCGTGCAGGAAGCGAACGCGCGCCTCGAAGCGGTCGTGGCCGGTCGCGAGAGCGCCGACGAGGCGACGCTGGTGCAGGTCGCGGCGACGCTGATCAAGGTCGAGGATCACCTCGACAGCGAGCTCGTGGGCCTGATCCTGCCGAAGGCGCCGCGCGCCGAGGCCGCGGGCGGGTCCGCCGATGGTGGCGCCGGCGCGGGAACGGCCGCCGCCGAAGCGCCCGACCAGGACTTCGAGCAGGTGCAGGGCGCGGTGCTGCGCGAGTGCGTGGTGAACCTGGCGCGCGTCAAGGAAAGCATCGCGCAGAATGTCAGCGGCACGCTCGACGCGGCCGGCTTCGATTCCTGGCTCGATCTCATGCGCGGCATCAAGGCCGGGCTCCTGATGCTCGGCAAGAGCCGCGCCGTCGACATCATCGATGCGATCACGGCGCAGCTCAAGCGCATCATGCAGCCGGGCGGCATGGCGCTCTCGGGCGCCTACCTCGACCGTCTCGCCGACGCCATCATCAGCCTCGAGTACTACATCGAGACGCTCCAGGCCGGACGGAGCGACCCGTGGTACATGCTCGACAACGCGCAGGCCTGCCTCGAGGTGCTCGCGCGCGAGCCCGAGCAGGTGGTGCCGACGGTGCCGCCGGTCAGCGCCGCGAACTACGCCCGCACGGTGCGCATCCCGCCGCCGGCCGAGACGATGCCCGGCGCGGCGCCCGATCCCGACAGCACCGGGCGCGTGCGCACGCCGCCGGTGCTGGCCGCGGCGCCCGCGCCGCCCGCGGCCCCGGTGATCGCCGACCCGGAGATGCTGGCGCTGTTCGCCGAGGAAGCGCACGAGGAACTCGAGAAGATCCGCGAGCAGTTCCCGGTGTGGGACCAGAATCCGCTGGAGGGCGGCGCGCTCGCGACGGTGTGCCGCTCGTTCCATACGCTCAAGGGCAGCGGGCGCATGGTCGGCGCGCGCGAGCTCGGCGAATTCGCGTGGGCGATGGAAAACCTGATCAACCGCCTGATCGATGGCACGCAGGCGCGTTCGGTCGACATCCTGGCCACGCTGCGCGCCGCGGTCGAGCTGTTGCCGCGATTGGTCGACGAGATCGGCAAGGCCCCCTCGAACCCGGGCGCCGTGGCGCAGCTGGTCGCGCGCGCGCACGCGCTCGCGGCCGGACGCGACGCCGTGCAGCCTGAAGCCGCGGCCGAATCCCCGGTGGACGCGGCCGCCGCTGCCGCAGCGGCGCCGCAACCGGCGCCCGCCGCGGCCCAGGCGCCCGCGGCACCCGCCGCGGCGACCGCGGCGCCGGCCGACGCGACCCAGGACTGGGCCGCGACCGAGCGGCTGACGCCCGAGCAAGCCGCCGCGATCATCGCGGCCGCCGTGCCCAGGCCCCCCGTGGCGGAGCGGGCTGCGCCCGCAACGCCGCCGGCGGCCGCCGAAGGCGATGTGGCGCTGCGCGAGATCTACGCGCGTGAAACCGCCGCGCACGTCGCGACGGTGCGCAGCTGGCTGGAGCGAGAGCAGCCGCATCCGGCGCCGCACCTGCTCACCGAAGAGGTCTACCGCGCCTGCCATACGCTGTCGGGCAGCTCCAAGATGGCCGAGGCGCGGCACGGCACGCGGCTGTCGGAGCCCCTGAACCACTGGCTGCGCAAGTCCTTCGACAGCGGCGTCGGGCTCGACGCCTCCGACCTGCTGTTGCTCGGCGACTGCATGGCGGCAATGGCCACGGTGGCCGCGCACCTCGACGAAAGCACCGGCTATTTCGTCGTGCACGACACCCTGCGTGCGCGCATCGCGCGCGCGGAGATCGACCTCGACCGGCGCATCGCCGAGGCCAGCGAACACAGCGCACGCACCGGCGTGCACCTGGCGCCCGCGCTGCAGGAGCTGCAGCCAGCGGTGCCGCCCGCGCCGCCGTCGGTGGCGCGCGCACCGGCGCTCGATTTCGATCCGGACGTCGCGGCGATCTTCTGCGAGGAGGCCAGCGAACTGCTGGAAGCGGCGCAGACGGCGCTGCAGTCCTGGAGCGCCGCGCCCGCTTCGGGCGAGCATCTCGCCGCGCTCAAGCGCGCGCTGCATACCTTCAAGGGCGGCGCGCGCATGGCGGGCATCGGCGCGATGGGCGACCTGTCACACGAGCTCGAGAGCCTGATCGTGCAGATCGGCAACGGCGGGGCGGCCGGCGATGAGCGCGCCCGCGCCGTCGCGCAGGAAGCCGTCGACGAACTGGCGCGCATGCGCGAGCAGGTGGCGGCGGGGCGCGCGGTGCCGCCGGCCACCGCGCTGATCGCGAACATCCAGGCGGTGGCGCGCGGCGCCTCGCTGGCCGGCGCCGCGGTGGCGGCGGCGGCCGTTGCGCCCGCGCCCACGCATGCGCCGCTGACGCTCGAGGAATTGACGCCGCCGGTGGCTGCGGCCAGTACGCCCGCGCCGGTGGCGAGCACGCCCGCGCCCGCTGCGGTGGTCGCATATGCGCCCGCACCGGCCGTCGCCCCGCCGCCGGAGGCCGTGCCCCCGGAAGCGCCAACGCCAGCGCCGGCGCCGACGCCGCTGTCGGGCGCCGCGGTCGCCGTGCCGCCGGGGCGCGAACCCGTCGCGGGCGCCGAGCGCGGCGAAATGGCGCGCGTCAGCGCCGAGCTGCTCGACACGCTGCTGAACAACGCCGGCGAGGTCAGCATCTCGCGCGCGCGGCTCGAACAGCAGCTCGGCTCGGTGGAATTCAACCTGGCGGAGCTCTCGCGCACCGTCACGCGGCTCAAGGAGCAACTGCGCAAGCTCGAGATCGAGACCGAGGCGCAGGTGCTGCACCGGCACGACCAGGAACCCGGGCACCGGCAGGAGTTCGATCCGCTCGAGCTCGACCGCTACTCCTCGATCCAGCAGTACTCGCGCGCGCTGGCCGAATCGGCCAACGACGTCGCCAGCCTGCAGCAGCTCATCGAGAGCCTGGTCGGCGAGGCGCAGAACCAGCTGCAGCTGCAGGCGCGCACGGTCACCGAATTGCAGAACGGCCTGATGCGCACGCGCATGGTCTCGTTCCAGCGGCACGTGCAGCGCCTGGCGCGCATCGTGCGGCAGGCGGCGGCCGACACCGGCAAGCAGGCGGAGTTCGTGGTCGAGGGCGCGGCCGGCGAACTCGACCGGCAGGTGCTCGAGCGCATGCTGCCGCCGTTCGAACACCTGCTGCGCAACGCGGTCGTGCACGGCATCGAGACGCCGGCGGCGCGCACCGCTGCGGGCAAGAATCCGGCCGGGCACATCCGGTTGAAGCTCCAGCGCGAGGGCGCCGAGGTCATCGTCGAAGTCAGCGACGACGGCGCGGGCATGAACCTCGCCGCGATCCGCAGCAAGGGCGAGGCGCTGGGCCTGATCCACCCCGGGCAGGCGCTCTCCGACGACGACGTGATGCAACTCGTGCTCGAACCCGGATTCTCGACCGCCGGCACGGTGACGCAGCAGGCCGGGCGCGGTGTCGGCATGGACGTGGTGGCCACCGAGATCAAGAAGCTCGGCGGCGCGCTGCACATGGACAGCAAGCCAGGGCAGGGCACGCGCTTCACGATCCGCCTGCCGCTGACGCTGGCGGTCAGCCACGCGCTGGTGGTGCGCACCGGCGACGAGTACTACGCGCTGCCACTGCCGACGATCGAAGGCGTGGTGCGCCTGCCGCGCGAGGAAGTCGCCGCGCACCTGCGGAGCGACAGCGCCACGTTCAGCTACGGCGAGCACAAGTACCGCCTGCAGCCGCTGGCGCTGTACGTCGGCATGGAGGCGGCGCCGCTCCCCGAGACCGATGCGGCAATCCCGGTGGTGCTGGTGCGCGCCGGCGAGCATTCCACCGGGCTGGTGGCCGACGAACTGGTCGGCAGCCGCGAGATCGTCGTCAAGCCGCTCGGCCCGCAGATCGCCTCGATCCGCGGCATTTCCGGCGCCACGATATTGAGCGACGGGCGCGTGGTCGTGATCCTCGACATCGCCGCGCTGGTGCGCGCCGAATGGCGCGTGCGCGCGGCGCCGACGCCGCTCCGCGAACGCGGCGACCGCCGCACCTTCGCGCTGGTCGTCGACGATTCGATCACCGTGCGCCGCGTGACGCAGCGGCTGCTCGAGCGCAACGGCATGCGCGTCATGACCGCGCGCGACGGCGCCGACGCGGTCGCGCTGCTGGCCGACAACGTGCCCGACATCATCCTGCTCGACATCGAGATGCCGCGCATGGACGGCTACGAGGTCGCCGCGCAGGTGCGCGCCGACCCGCGGCTCGCCGACGTGCCGATCATCATGATCACCTCGCGCGTCGGCGAGAAGCACCGTGCGCGCGCGATCGA
>DATKLZ010000116.1:0-13019 GCA_035542135.1 Steroidobacteraceae bacterium
GCGCGCGCGCGGGTTGTTCGCGGCCCTGTTCCCGGCGGTCGATCGCTACATCGAGGCGCATCCCGGGAGCCTGGTCGAGGAACTGCTGGTGCAGGGCCTGCGCAACACCGACCGGCGCGTCGAGGAAGACAAGCCGGTGACGCCGACTTTCCTGTTCGCGCTGCTGCTGTACGGTCCGATCGCCGCGATCATCGAATCGCTCCCGGCCAACCGCTGGCACGAGCCGCAGGCGATCCTCGACGCCTGCGACCAGGCGCTGCGGGAAGCGCAGCAGCGCGTGTCGATCCCGCGGCGCATCGCCTTCGGCGTGCGGGACATGTACGCGTTGCAGCCGCGGCTCGAGGGGCCACGCGGGCGGCGGGCGCTGCGCCTGCTCGAGCAGCCCCGGTTCCGCGCGGCCTACGATCTGCTGATGCTGCGTGCGGCGCTCGGGCTGGCCACGGCGGAAGTGGCGCAATGGTGGACCGCGCTGCAGGCGGCCACGCCGGCCGAGCGGGAACAGATCGTCGAGGCGATGCCGGGCGGGCGTTCGCAGCCCGGGAACCGCGAGGCGGGAGCGGGTGCCGGCGCCGGGAGCGGTGCGCCGCGGCGCCGTCGGCGCCGCCGTTCGCGCGGCGGTGGCGGTGGCAGCGGCGGCGGTGCCTGAGAAACAGGGCGCGCGGGTGCATGCCTATCCTGCCTATGTGGGCCTCGGCAGCAACCTGCGCGATCCGGCCGCGCAGGTCGAAGCCGCATTCACCGCCCTCGGCGAGCTGCCGCGCACGCGGCTGGTGTGCCGCTCGGCGCTGTACGGGTCGAAGCCGATGGGCGAGGTGGCACAGCCGGATTTCTGCAATGCGGTGGCGGGGCTCCTCACCGAACTGGGCGCCGCGGAAGTGCTCGCCGCGATGCGCGAGGTCGAAAGGCGCTTTGGGCGCGAGCCCGAACGCATCCGCTGGGGGCCGCGCGTGCTCGACCTCGACCTGCTGAGCTACGCCGAGCTGCGCAGCGCCGATCCCGCGCTGCTGCTGCCACATCCGGGCATCGCCGCGCGCGCCTTCGTGCTGCACCCCTGGCGCGAGATCACGCCCGACGTGCTGGTGCCGGGACTGGGTCGCGTCGCCGAGCTCGCCGCGCGCGTGCCGGCCGAGGGCCTGTGGAGGATGAGTTGACGCGCACGGGCGCGAAGCCGCCGGCAGCGAAGCCGCCGTCCGCGCGCGAGGCCGCGCCGGCGCATCGCTTCATCGTGCTCGAGGGGCCGATCGGCGTGGGCAAGACCAGCCTCGCCACCAAGCTGGCGGCCAGCCTTGGCGCCGAGCAGGTGCTCGAGCAGGCCGACCAGAATCCCTTCCTCGAACGCTTCTACCGCAATCCGCGCGCCGGCGCGCTGCCGGCACAGCTGTATTTCCTGTTCCAGCGCGCGCAGCAATTGTCGGCGCTCAAGCAGCAGGACCTGTTCGCGCCGGTGCGCGTGGCCGACTACCTGCTCGACAAGGACCGGCTGTTCGCGCGCGTGACGCTCGAGGACGAGGAATTCCGGCTCTACGAGCAGGTGCATGCGCGGCTCGCGATCGATGCGCCGGTGCCCGACCTCGTGGTCTACCTGCAGGCGCCGGTCGACGTGCTGCTCGAGCGCATCGGGCGGCGTGGCATCCGCCACGAGCACTACATCGAGCGCGCCTACCTCGAGAAACTCAACGCCGCCTACGCGCGCTTCTTCCACGAGTACGATGCGGCGCCGCTCCTGATCGTCAACGCGGCGGCGATCGACCCGCTGCACAACGAGTCGGACTACGAGGAACTGCTGGCGGCGATCCGGCGCATGCAGCGCGGGCGCCTGTACTACAACCCGTTGCGCCACGGCGCGCTCTGATCGACGCCGGCGGGCCGCAGGGTTGCGTGCCGGGCCTTACTCCGTCATTCTCACCACCCTATGTACACGCAGCTGCAACTGCGCGGTGCCGAGCATCCGCCGGTCACGATCAACACGCTCTCGCAGATGCGCGCCGCGGGCGAGAAGATCGCCTGCATCACCGCCTATGACGCGAGCTTCGGCGCGCTGGTCGATGCCGCCGGAGTCGATGTGGTGCTGGTCGGCGACTCGCTCGGCATGGTGATCCAGGGTCACGACACGACCGTGCCGGTGACGATGGACCAGATGGTCTACCACTGCGCCGCGGTGGCGCGCGCCGTGCAGCACGCCTTCCTGATGGCCGACCTGCCGTTCGCGAGCTACACCTCGCGCGAACTGGCGCTGGCCAACAGCGTGCGGCTGATGCAGGAGGGCGGGGCGCGCATGGTCAAGCTCGAGAGCGGCGCATCGCAGCTCGACATCGTCGAGTACCTCACCAACCACGACATCCCGGTGTGCGCGCACCTCGGCCTGAAGCCGCAGTCGGTGCACAAGACCGGCGGCTTCCGCGTGCAGGGCCGCGAGCAGCAGGCCGCCGAGCGCATGCTCGCCGATGCACGCGCGCTCGAGGCGGCCGGCGCCGACGTGCTGCTGCTCGAGTGCATCCCGGCCACGCTGGGGGCCGAGATCACGCGCGGCGTGCATGTGCCGGTCATCGGCATTGGCGCCGGTCCCGACACCGACGGCCAGATCCTGGTGCTCTACGACGTGCTCGACATCACCGCGGGCCGCAAGCCGCGCTTCGTGCGCAATTTCATCGCCGAGGCGGGCAACTGCGCGGCCGCGGTGGCGGCCTACGTGGCGGCGGTGCGCGGCCGCACCTACCCGGCGCCCGAGCATTGCTTCTGACCTGAGCGCCCGGCATGCAAGTCGCTACCACAGTGGCCGAGGTGCGCGCGCGCGTGCGCGAGTGGCGCGCGGCGGGCCAGCGCATCGCGCTGGTGCCGACGATGGGCAACCTGCACGCCGGGCACCTGAGCCTGCTGGCCGCGGCGCGCTTCCGCGCCGACCGGGTCATCGCCAGCGTGTTCGTCAATCCGCTGCAGTTCGGCCCGGCCGAGGATTTCGCCGCCTACCCGCGCACGCTCGAGGACGACAAGGGGCTGCTCGCCGAGGCGCACTGCGACCTGCTGTTCGCGCCGACCGTCGAGCAGGTCTATCCCGACGGCAGCACGCAGGCGACGCTGATCACGGTGCGCGGCCTCGCCACCGTGCTGTGCGGCCAGTTCCGCCCCGGGCATTTCGACGGCGTCGCGACCGTGGTCGCCAAGCTGTTCAACATCGTCGCGCCCGACGTGGCCGTGTTCGGCGAAAAGGATTTCCAGCAGTTCATCATCATCCGCCGCATGACCCGCGACCTGATGCTGCCAGTGGAGATCATCGGTGCGCCGACGGTGCGCGCGCCCGACGGCCTGGCGCTGAGCTCGCGCAATCGCTACCTGTCGGCCGAGGAACGCGCGATCGCGCCGGCGATCCACCGCGCGCTGCAGGCGGCGGTGAACCGGCTCGACCAGGGCGACCGCAACTTCCTCGGCATCGAGAGCGCCGGCTGGCAGGCGCTGGCGGTGGCGGGTTTGCGTCCCGACTACTTCGCGGTGCGCGACGCCGATGACCTGCAGCCGCCGCGGCCGGGGAGCGCGGAGCTGGTCGTGCTGGCCGCGGCGCGGCTCGCGCGCACGCGGCTCATCGACAACCTGCGCGTGCCGCTGGTCCGGCCCTGAGCGGCGCGGGTCCGCGCGGGCCGCGCGCGGTGGCTACAGGCGTCCGTGCCGACCGAGCGCCCACCGCACGTGTTCCCGCACCAGCGGCAGCGGATCATCCCGCCGTGTTTCGAGCGCGGCCACGACGGCCTCGCTGGTCGCTGCATTGCCGAGCGCGACCGCGAGGTTGCGCAACCAGCGTTCGTAGCCGATGCGGAGTATCGCCGAGCCGCTCATGCGCGCGGCGAACTGCGCTCCGCTCCAGTTGAACAGCCCGGCCAGCGACGGTGCGTCGAGCCCGTGGCGCACCTTGAAATCCGGATGCGCCGCCGCGCGCGCATGGCGGTTCCAGGGGCAGACGAGCTGGCAGTCATCGCAGCCATAGACGCGATTGCCGATCGCCGCGCGCCACTCGACCGGAATCGGGCCCTGCAGTTCGATCGTCAGGTAGGAGATGCAGCGGCGCGCATCGAGCTGCCAGGGCGCGACGATCGCGCCGGTCGGACAGGCCGGCATGCAGGCGGTGCAGCTGCCGCAATGCGCGCTGGCAGGCTGGTCGAGCGGCAGCTCCAGGTCGGTGTAGATCTCGCCGAGGAAGAAGTACGAACCGGCATCGCGCGCGATCAGGTTGGTGTGCTTGCCGATCCAGCCCAGGCCCGCGTTGCGCGCCAGCGCCTTTTCCAGCACCGGCGCGCTGTCGACAAAGACGCGGTGGCCATGCGGACGGGCGATCTGCGCCAGGTAATCCGCGAGCTGCTGCAGCGCCTTGCGCATCAGGCGGTGATAGTCGCGGCCGAGCGCGTAGCGCGACACGTACGCGAGCGAGCCGTCGCCGAGCACCTCGGCGGCCGCGCGCGCTTCCCCGGGCCAGTAATCCATGCGCGCGCTGATCACGCGCAGCGTGCCGGGCAGAAGTTCGGCCGGACGGCCCCGTCGCGTGCCATGCCGCGCCATGTAGCCCATCGTGCCGTGGCGGCCGGCCGCCAGCCAGTCGCGCAGCCGCTGCTCGTCGTCGGCGAGATCGACGTGCGTGATGCCGATGCGCGCGAATCCCAGCTCGGCGGCGCGCGCAGCCAGCCGCTCGCGCAGGGCCGATGCATCGGGAAGGGTGCGGGCGTGGGTCATCGCTGGATCGCCAGTATAATGAGTCGATGAGCCCGTCCCAGGCACTCTATTCGGTCGCGCAGGTGCGCGCCTTCGATGCACACGCGACCAGGGTGCTGGGCGTGCCGGGCTACACGCTGATGCAGCGCGCAGCGGAGGCGGCGCTCCATGCGCTGCGCAGCCGCTGGCCGACGGCCTTGCGCATCGCCATCGTCTGCGGCGGCGGCAACAACGGCGGCGATGGCTACGTGCTCGGGCGCTACGCGCGCGCGGCCGGCCTCGAGGTCAGCCTGTACGCCGCGCTGGATCCTGCGAAGCTGCAGGGGGATGCGAAGCGCGCCGCCGACGACTTCCGCGCCAGCGGCGGCGTGCCGCAGCCGTTCTCGGCCGCGGCGCTCGCCGGCGCCGAGGTACTGGTCGATGCGCTGCTCGGCACCGGTGCGCGCGCGCCGCTGCCACCCGAGCTGCTCGCGGTCATCGGCGCGATGAACCAGGCTGGCGTGCCGATCCTCGCGCTCGACCTGCCCTCGGGGCTCGATGCCGATCGCGGCGTGCCGCTGGGCGATGCCGTGCGCGCCGATGCGACGATCACGTTCGTCGCGCCGAAGTGCGGGCTGTACATCGGCGCCGGGCCCGAGCATGCCGGCCGCGTCTCCTGCGACACGCTCGGGGTCACCCCGCCTGACGATGCATCCAGCCGCCCGGTGCTCGAACGCATCGATGAAGGCGAGCTCTCGCGCGCACTGCCGCGCCGCAGCCGCACGGCGCACAAGGGCGATTTCGGCCGCGTGCTGCTCATCGCCGGCGGGCCGGGCATGGCCGGCGCCGCACGCCTCGCGGGGGAGGCCTGCCTGCGGAGCGGTGCCGGGCTCGTGACGGTGGCGAGCGCGCCCGAGAACGTCACCGCGATCGTCGGCGGGCGGCCCGAGCTCATCTGCTTTGGCGCGCGCACGCCGTCCGATATCGAAGCGGCCCTGGCTTCGGCCACCGTCGTGGCGGCAGGACCCGGGCTGGGCACCAGCGCGTGGGCGCGCGCACTGCTCGATGCGGTGCTGGCCTGCGGCAAGCCACTGGTCATCGATGCCGACGGACTCAACCTGCTGGCGGCCTCGGGCACGCGCCCGCCGCCGCACGCGGTGTTGACGCCGCATCCGGGCGAAGCCGCACGGCTGCTCGGCTGGACCACCGTCGCCGTGCAGGCCGATCGGCCCGCGGCGCTGCAGGCCTTGGTCGAGAAGACCGGTGCCGTCGTCGTGTTGAAGGGCGCCGGCACGCTGGTCGGCGCGCCCGGCCGCATCGGCGCGCTGTGCACGCGCGGCAACCCGGGCATGGCCGCGCCGGGCATGGGCGATGTGCTGACCGGCGCGATCGCCGCGTTGCTCGCGCAGTGCGGCGATGCGCTGCAGGCGGCCCGCGCCGGCGTCATCGCGCACGCGCTCGCGGGGGACGATCTCGCGCGCCAGGGTGGTGGCCGCGGCATGCTGGCGCTCGAGGTGGCCGAAGGGCTGACGCGCTGGGTCAATCCTTGATCGAACGGGCGCTTGCGGATGCCGCCGCGACCGAAGGGCTCGGCGCCGCGCTGGCGCGTGCCGCGCCCTGGTCGGCGCCGCAGGCGCTTGCCGTGTACCTGCACGGCGAGCTCGGGGCCGGCAAGACGACGCTGGTGCGCGGATTGCTGCGCGCCCTGGGCGAGGCCGGCACGGTACGGAGTCCCAGCTTCACGTTGATCGAATCCTATGAGCGCGCCGGGCGCCACGTGGTGCACGCCGACCTGTACCGGCTGGCCGGGAGCGCCGACGTGGCCAGCCTGGGCCTGCGCGACGAGGCGCGGCCCGGCGTGCTGCTGCTGGTCGAATGGCCGGAGCGCGCCGCGAACGCGCTGCCGCCGGCCGACCTGCACGTGCACCTCTCGATCGCGAACGAGGGACGGAATGCCCGGCTCGAGGCGGCGAGCCCCGTCGGGCGGGCCTGGCTGGCCTCGGCCTTCGCCGACGCGCCATCCCAGAAATGAATCGAGTTAGGCGCTCTAGCTCCATGATTACCATTGAATAATCACCTGTGCGGGCATAGAGTTCGGGCGAACCGACCAGTGCCGGGCCGACACATGCCTCACCGCGCCGTGCGCGTTTTCATCCCACTCGTCATCGCGGGCCTCGCCGCGACCGCGATGCCCGCGCCGGCGCAGGCCAGCGCCGTGCTGCGCAGCGCCACGCTCGAGCCGGGCGCCGCCGCACTGGTGCTTGACCTGTCGGCGCGACGCCAGCCGCGCCTGTCGGTGCTCGATGCGCCGCGCCGCCTCGTCATCGACCTGCCGGACACGCGCCGCGATGCGCGGTTGCGCTTGCCGACGGGCGGGGCGGTCGCCTCGTTCCGGGCCAGCCCGCGCCCGCACGGCGCCTATCGGTTGGTGCTCGAAGTGGCGGGGCTCCCGGCCGCGCTGCCGACCGTGCAGGCAAGCGCTGGCGCCAGGGGCTTCCAGCTTCGAATCGCGTTGGGGCTCGCGTCCGCGGCCGGGCCGGCCGCGTCGCCCGCGACGCCGCGGCCGGTGCAGCCCGCGCACAGCCCGGGCCGCGACGGGCGCGACATCGTCGTCGCGGTGGACGCCGGCCACGGCGGCGAGGACCCGGGCGCCTCCGGTCCCGGCGGCACGCACGAGAAGGACGTCACCCTCGCGATCGCGCGCGCGCTCGCGGCGCGGCTCAATGCGCGGCCGGGAATCCGCGCGGTGCTGACGCGCGATGCCGACCGCCTGATCGACCTGCGCGAACGCTTCGAGCGCGCCCGGGCCGCGCACGCGGACCTGTTCGTGTCGATCCACGCCGACGCGGTGCGCGACCGCAGCATCGCCGGCGCGTCGGTGTACACGCTTTCGTACCACGGCGCATCCAGCGAAGCGGCGCGGCGGCTGGCCGACCGCGAGAACGCGACGGTGCTGAAGGGCGGCGTGTCGCTGGCGGACGTGAATCCCGCGCTGGCCTCCGTGCTGCTCGACGCCGCGCAGTCGCAGATCATGGGCGCGAGCGTCGAGGCCGCCGACCAGGTGCTGGCCGCGCTCGACGAGGTCGGCGCGGTGCGCAAGAAGGTCGTGCAGCACGCCGGCTTCATGGTGCTCAAGTCACCCGACGTGCCCTCGATGCTGGTCGAGACCGCGTACATCTCGAACCCGGCCGAAGAGCGCAAGCTCCGCAGCGCCTCGTACCAGGAGCAGCTGGCGCGCGCGATCGAATCGGGCGTGGTCGGCTATTTCCAGCGCCATCCGCCCGACGGCACGAGCTACGCCAACCGGCGGCGCGATGCCAATACTGTCGAGGGCGACTCCGGCGTGTAGACTGCGCGGCCTGTCGTCCGCCGCACCGTCGCCCGCATGCCGATCCGCCTCCTGCCCGCGACCCTGATCGACCAGATCGCCGCCGGCGAGGTCATCGAGCGGCCGGCTTCCGTGATCAAGGAACTGGTCGAGAACGCGCTCGACGCCGGCGCGCGCCGCATCGAGATCGACGTGGAGCAGGGCGGCCTCGGCCTGATGCGCGTGCGCGATGACGGCATCGGCATCGACGCCGCCGAACTGCCACTGGCCGTGCAGCGCCACGCCACCAGCAAGATCGCGACGCTCGAGGATCTCGAGGCCGTGGCGAGCCTCGGCTTTCGCGGCGAAGCGCTGCCCTCGATCGGCTCGGTCGCGCGCCTGCGCATCGTCAGCCGCACCGCAGCGGCGAGTGCGGCCACGGAGCTGCGCGTCGAGGGCGGCGTTTCAGCCGGCCCGCAGCCCGCCGCACATCCCGTCGGCACCACGGTCGAGGTGCGCGAGCTGTTCTACAACGTGCCGGCGCGCCGCAAGTTCGTGCGCACCGAGCCGACCGAATTCGGCCACATCGCGCGCACGATCGAACGGCTGGCGCTGGCGGCGCCGACGGTCGCCTTCCGCGTGCGGCACAACGGCCGCCAGACGCTCGACCTGCCCGCCGCGCACGATGCCGCGGCCACGGGCGAGCGCGTCGCGCGCGTGCTGGGCGAGGATTTCCTGGCGCGCTCGCTCCCGGTGGCGCAGGAGGGCGCGCTGCAGCTGCGCGGCTGGCTGGGGCTTCCGACCGCCGCGCGCGCGAACGCCGACGGGCAGTTCTGGTACGTCAACGGGCGACCGGTGCGCGATCGGTTGCTCGGCAACGCCGCGCGGCTGGGCTACCGCGACGTGCTGTACCACGGCCGCCACCCGGCCTACGTGCTCGAACTGCGGCTCGATCCGCGCCTCGTCGACGTCAACGCGCATCCGGCCAAGCTCGAGGTGCGCTTCCGCGACAGCCGCGCGGTGCATGACTACGTGTTCCGCGCCGTCGAGCGCGTGCTGGCTGCGCACGGCGCGGGCAGCGGCCCGCCGGCTGGCGTGCTGGCCGGGGCCGCGGGCGCGGTGCCCGTGTCGCTGCGGGTTGCGCGGTCGGGCGAAGCGGACGAGGCTGCGCCGCGGCCGCAGCGTTTCGATTTCGGATCCGCGCCCGCCGCGGTCACGGCCGCACCCTCTGGCGTGGCCGAGCCACCGCATGCGGTGCGGGACGAGGACGGGCGGCCGCTGGGCACGCCGCTGGCACAGCTGCACGGCCTGTTCGTGTTGGCGCAGAACCGCCGCGGCCTGGTGCTCGTCGACATGCACGCGGCGCACGAGCGCGTGCTGTACGAGGCCTTCAAGGCGCAGCACGCGGCCGGCGGCGCGGGCGCCGCGCAGCGGCTGCTCGAGCCACTGTCGATCGCCGCCGCCGAGCACGAGATCGACACGCTGCTGGCCGCCGGCGATGACTTCGCGCGGGTCGGTTTCGAGCTCGAGCGGCTCGCGCCCGGCCAACTGGCGGTGCGCGCGGTGCCAGCGCTGCTGGCCGATGCCGACGTGCCCAGTCTGCTGCGCGAGGTGCTGCGCGACCTCTCCGGCGACCGGGGCGCGCACCACCTGGACGGGGCCGCGCACCGCGTGCTGGGCACGCTGGCCTGCCGCAGCGCCATCCATGCGCACCGGCGCCTCAGCCTGCCTGAAATGGATGCGCTGCTGCGCCAGATGGAAGCCACCGAGCGCTCGGGCCAGTGCAACCACGGGCGCCCGACCTGGACCGAGCTGTCGTTGCCCGAGCTCGATCGGCTGTTCCTGCGCGGCCGATGAGCGGGGGGCCGGCCGTGAGCGTGCCGCTGGCGCTGGTGCTGACCGGGCCGACCGGCAGCGGCAAGAGCGAGTGGGCGCTGCGGCTCGCGCATGAGTTGCCGATCGAGATCATCAGCGCCGATTCGGCGCAGGTCTACCGCGGGATGGACATCGGCACCGCGAAGCCCGCGGCCGGTATCCGCGCGCGCGTGCCGCACCACCTGCTCGACATCCGCGATCCCGCCGAGCGCTACTCGGCCGGCGATTTCGCGCGCGATGCGCGCGCGGCGATCGCGCGCGTGCACGCGCACGGGCGCCTGCCGGTGCTGGTCGGCGGCACGCAGCTGTACCTGCGCGCGCTGGTGCGCGGCATCGCAGCGCTCCCCGCCGCTTCGCCGGAGGTGCGTGCGCGGCTCGAGGCGGAGGCCGCGGCGCGCGGTTGGGCCGCGCTGCACGCCGAGCTGGCGCGGCTCGATCCGCGCGCGGCGGCGAAGATCCACCCCAATGATCCGCAGCGCATCCAGCGCGCGCTCGAGGTGCATGCCGTCAGTGGCCGCACCCTCAGCGACTGGCAGGCCAGCGCGGCGCCGCCCGCCGGCGACGTGCGTTGGCTGCAGTTCGCGCTGATACCGGGCGATCGGGCCGTGTTGGCGCGGGCGCTGGCCGCGCGCTTCGAGGCCATGCTCGAGGCCGGCCTGCTGGCCGAAGTGACAGCGCTGTATCAGCGCGGCGACCTGAGCGCGGAACTTCCGTCGATCCGTTCGGTCGGTTACCGGCAACTGTGGGCGCATTGCGCCGGCGAAACCAGCCTGCGGGAGGCGGTCGGGCAGGCGATCACGGCCACGCGCCAGCTGGCGAAGCGGCAATTGACCTGGCTGCGCTCGGAAGGCGCGTACCAGGCGCTCGAGCCGTCCGATGCGGGCGGCATTGCACTGATTTTGCGCGCTGTCCGCAACGCAGGATTCATGGCCGGAACGCCATCCGGATGCTAGAATCGCGCCGGCAAGTCCCCCGCTGACAGGCCCCAAGGTACTTGCCGTCGCAGCCGAACAATAAGGAGAACAGCTCATGGCCAAAGGCCAATCCCTCCAGGATCCATTTCTGAACGCGCTGCGCAAGGAGCACATCCCGGTGTCCATCTACCTGGTCAACGGCATCAAGCTCCAGGGCCAGATCGATTCCTTCGACCAGTTCGTCGTGCTGCTGAAGAACACCGTCAGCCAGATGGTCTACAAGCACGCGATCTCCACCGTGGTGCCGGCGCGGGCCGTGCAGCTCGCGAGCGCTGATGGCACGGAGAGCGCCGCGGAGTAATGCGACCGCGCCGCCTGATGCATGTTTGAGCGCCCACGGAGCGGTGAGCGCGCCGTGCTGGTGCGCCTAGGGGTCGGAGAGCCGCTGCGAGCCGAAGATCTCGAGGAGTTCCAGCAGCTGGCGCTCTCGGCCGGCGCGACGCCGGTTGCCACGGTGACCGGGCGGCGCGAACGGCCCGATCCGCGCTATTTCGTCGGCAGCGGCAAGGCCGCGGAAATCGGCGCCGTCGCGGCGGCCGGGTCGGCCGACGTCATCCTGATCGATCATCCGCTCTCGCCCAGCCAGGAGCGCAACCTCGAGAAGCTCACCGGCCGGCGCGTGCTCGACCGCAGCGGGCTGATCCTCGATATCTTTGCGCAGCGCGCGCGCAGCTTCGAGGGCAAGCTGCAGGTCGAGCTCGCGCAGTTGAAGCATCTGTCGACGCGCCTGGTGCGCGGCTGGACGCACCTCGAGCGGCAGAAGGGCGGCATCGGCCTGCGCGGCCCGGGCGAGACGCAGCTCGAGACCGACCGGCGGTTGCTGGCGAAGCGCGTGAAATCGTTGACGGCCAAGCTCGCGCGGCTGCGCCAGCAGCGCGACACGGGACGCAGCGCGCGCGCCACGATCCCGGTGCCGGGCACGGCGCTGGTGGGCTACACGAATGCCGGCAAGTCGACGCTGTTCCGCGCGCTGACCGGCGCCGATGCCTACATCGCCGACAAGCTGTTCGCGACACTCGATCCGACGGTGCGCAGGCTCGTGCTGCCGGGCGGCGCGAACATCGTCGTCGCCGACACTGTCGGCTTCATCCGCGAGCTGCCGCACGAACTGGTGGCGGCGTTCCAGTCGACGCTGCAGGAAGCCCGCAGTGCGCAGCTGCTGCTGCACGTCATCGACGCTGCCGATCCGCGCCGCGATGAATACACGCAGCAGGTCAACGCAGTGCTGGCCGAGATCGGCGCCGGCGACCTGCCGCAGCTGCTGGTCTACAACAAGATCGATCGGCTCGGGGTCGAGCCCCGCCTGGAGCGCGATGCGCACGGCAACGCGACGCAGGTGTGGATCAGCGCCGCGCAGGGCAGCGGGCTCGAGCTGTTGAGGCAGGCGATCACGGAACGGCTCCAGCTCGGCGCGCTGCGCGGCTGGTTGCACCTGCCGGCCGCGGCTGGTGCGCTGCGCGCGCAGTTGTACGCGCGCGGCGCGGTGCGCGAGGAGCGCAGCGGGAGCGACGGCGCGCTGGCGCTGCTGGTCGAGCTGCCGCCGGCGCTGCTGGCCGAGCTGGCGCGCGATCCACGCGTCTCGCTGGAGTTGCCGGGCCGTGCGCCATTCGCGCGTGCGCCCGGTCGCCCCAAGACTGCGCGGCCGGCGACGCCGGCGCGGCGGCGCCGTCCCGCTGCCGTGATTGCGCGCTGACGGCGATCGCGATGCAGGCCCGCAATACTCCTGCCGACCCGCCGGGCGCCACGCCGCGCGGCGGAGGCTCGCCCAGCGGCCTGGGTCGTGGGTGGCTGCAGGGCTGGCGGCGGCGCTGGAGCGGCGGCGGCGGGCAGGTGCGCGGCGCGCTTTACGCCGCGGGTGCCGGCGTCGCATTGGCGTTGTGGCTCGCCAGTGGATTCTACCTGCTCGAGGACGGCGAGCGCGGCGTGCTGCAGCGCTTCGGCGCCTACGCCGGTGAGCGCGACAGCGGCGCGGGCTGGCACCTGCCGTGGCCGATCGAAACGCTGACGGTTGTCGACCTGGGGCGCCTCAACAGCGCCGACTTCCAGTCGCGCATGCTGACGCGCGATGGAATGCTGCTCAACGTCACCGCCAGCATCACGTACCACTATGCCGATGCGCGCGCGGCGCTGTTCGCGGTGCGCCATCCCGATGCGCTGGTGGCGCGGCTTGCCGAAGCCGCGCTGCGCGA
>DATKLZ010000117.1:0-10451 GCA_035542135.1 Steroidobacteraceae bacterium
CGGCGCCGGTCCGGCGGGGCTGTTCCAGGTGTTCGAACTGGGGCTGCTGGGCATCAAGGCGCACGTGCTCGATTCGCTGGCGGCGCCGGGCGGGCAGTGCACCGAGCTGTATCCGGACAAGCCGATCTATGACATCCCGGCCGTGCCCGTCTGCGGTGCGCAGGAACTCGTCGACCGGCTCATGCAGCAGATCAAACCGTTTGGCGCCGAGCTGCACATGGGCGAGGAGGCGGTCGAGCTCAAGCCCACCGAAGGCGGGCGCTTTCGCGTCGTCACCAGCGCGGGCACCGTGTTCGATGCGGGCGCGGTCGTGATCGCCGCCGGCGTGGGTTCGTTCCAGCCGCGGCGCCTCGGCGTCGAGGGCGCCGAGGCCTTCGAAGGGCGGCAGATCCATTACAAGGTGCGCAACGCGGCCGACCTGCACGGCCGCCGCCTCGTCGTGTTCGGTGGTGGCGACTCGGCGCTCGACTGGGCGATCGAGCTCGCGCCGAAGGCCGCGTCGCTCACGCTGGTGCACCGGCGCGCGGAGTTCCGCGGCGCGCCGGCTTCGGTCGCGCGCATGCGCGCGCTCGAGGCGGAAGGCAAGCTCGGTTTCATCGAAGGCGTCGCGCATGCGCTGCGCGGCGCCGACGGGCAGCTCACGGGCGTCGAGATCAAGCGCGCCGACGGCTCCCTGCAGTGGCTCGATGCGGAGCAGCTGCTGGTGTTCTTCGGCCTCGCGCCGAAGCTCGGGCCGGTGGGCGAGTGGGGCCTCGAGCTCGACAAGCGCGCGATCAAGGTCGACACGGAGAAATTCCAGTCGAACATCCCGGGCGTGTTCGCGATCGGCGACATCAACACCTATCCGGGCAAGAAGAAGCTGATCCTGTCGGGATTCCACGAGGCGGCGCTGGCGGCCTTCGCCGTGCAGCATCACCTGTATCCGGCCAAGAAGCAGTTCCTGCAGTACACCACCACCAGCCCGGCGATGCAGAAGCGGCTGGGCGTCGCCGCCGGTTGAGCCGCGATGGACCAGCGGCTCGCCGGACTGCTGCGACTGCTGGAGCTCGAGCGGCTCGAGGTCAACATCTTCCGCGGCGAAAGCCGCGACATCGGCAGCCCGCAGGTCTATGGCGGCCAGGTGCTGGGGCAGGCGCTGCAGGCGGCGTACGCGACCGTCGATGCCGGCCGCGTGGTGCACTCGCTCCATGCCTATTTCCTGCGGCGCGGCGACTTCAATGCGCCGATCGTCTATTTCGTCGACCGCAGCCGCGACGGCCACAGCTTCACCAGCCGCCGCGTCACCGCGATCCAGCACGGCGAGCAGATCTTCAACTGCTCGGCTTCATTCCAGGCGCCGGAGGCCGGCTTCGAGCACCAGTTCCCCATGCCCGACGTGCCCACGCCGGAGCAGCTGCCCGACTCGGGCCTGCCGAACGCCGACCTGCTCGACAGCCTGTCGCCGCGGCTGCGTCAGTTCCTGCACGAGCGGCCGATCGAATTCAGGCCCGTGCCGGTGTCGGCGACCGAGACGCTGGCGGGCGCCCATCGCCAGTACCTGTGGATCCGCACCGTCGACAAGCTGCCTGACGATCAACGCCTGCACCAGTGCCTGCTCGCCTATGCCTCCGACTTCCACCTGCTCGGCGCCGCACTGGTGAGGCACCAGCGCCAGCTCGGCGCCGGCAAGTTGATGCTCGCCAGCATCGACCACGCCATGTGGTTCCATCGCCCGGTGCGCATGGACGAGTGGCTGCTGTATGCGGCCGACAGCCCGAGCGCCTCGGGTGCGCGCGGCTTCACGCGCGGGAGCCTGTACTCGCGCCAGGGCGTGCTGGTCGCGAGCACGACGCAGGAAGGGCTGATCCGCCTGCTGCCGCCGGACGCCAGCCGGCCGGATGCGGGACCGACAAGCGCGCGCTAGCCGGCGGCCAGCAACTTTCCCGGGTTCATGATGCCGTGCGGGTCGAGCGCGCGCTTGATCGAGCGCATCATCGCCAGCGTCACGGGCGAGGCGTAGCGTTCCAGCTCGCCCACCTTGAGCCGGCCGATGCCGTGCTCGGCGCTGAAGCTGCCGCCGTGCGCGGCGACGAGATCGTGGATCGCCCGTTTCACCACGGGTTCGAGAGCCGCGACCTGCGCTGGCGGCGACTCCCGCGGGAAGCTGATGTTGAAGTGCAGGTTGCCATCGCCGGCGTGGCCGTAGGCGACCAGCGTGCCGGCCGGCACCTGCTCGCGCACCCATCGCGAGGCGGCCGCGACGAATCCGGGCAGCCGCGCCACCGGCACCGAGATGTCGTGCTTGAGGCTCGGGCCCGCGCGCCGCTGCGCCTCCGGCACGTTCTCGCGCAGGCGCCAGAGCTGCGCGCGCTGGCGATCGTTCGCGGCCAGCGCCGCATCCCGCACCAGGCCGGCGTTGCTGGCATCGCCCAGCGCCTGGTGCAGCAGCGCATCCAGCGGTTCGTCCGTGAAGGAGCTGAGCTCGCACAGCACGTACCAGTCGTGCGGCGTGGCGAGCGGGTCGGAGAGCCCCTCGATGTGGCGCAGCGCCAGCTCCAGTGCGCTGCGCGGCAGCAGCTCGAAGGAGTTGATGCGCTCGCCCGCGGCGGCGCGCAGGCGCGCGAGCAGCGCCACCGCCGCGGCGACATCCGGCACGGCGGCGAGGGCGGTCGCCGTCGTGCGCAAAGGCGGCCAGAGCCTGAGCGTGGCCGCGGTGATGATGCCGAGCGTGCCTTCCGAGCCGACCATGAGGCCGGTCAGGTCGTAGCCGGTGTTGTCCTTGTGCAGGGCGCGCAGGTGCGTGTACACGCGCCCGTCGGCCAGCACCGCCTCGACGCCGAGCGTCAGCGCGCGCGCCATGCCGAAGCGCAGCACGTTCAGTCCGCCGGCGTTGGTGGCGAGGTTCCCGCCGATCTGGCAGCTGCCCGCGGAGCCCAGTTCGAGCGGGAAGAAGCGGTCGGCGCCGGCGGCGGCCTGCTGCACGGCCCCCAGCGTGCAACCGGCTTCGACGGTCATGGAAAAATTGGCGGCGTCGATCTCGCGCACGCGATCCAGGCGCTGCAGCCCGATGACCAGCTGCGTGCCCGACTCATCCGGCGTCGCGCCGCCGCAGTAGCTGGTGTTCCCGCCCTGCGGCACGACGCCGACGCGCTGCGCGTCGCACCAGGCGAGCAGGCTCGATACTTCGGCGGTGCTGCGTGGCAGGGCCACCGCCAGCGCCCGGCCCTGGTAGAGGCGGCGATGGTCGACGAGGAACGGGGCCGCGGCCGCGGCGTCATCGACCAGCACGCCGGCCGGTACCGCGGCACGCAGTGACTGCAGCAGCGGGGGCGCCTCACCCGCGTTGATGGCCGGCATCGGTGGTGCCTCGGCCGCTCAGGCCGTGGCGATGACGGCGCGCCGGCACCCGGGCTTGGTGAGCAGCATCTGCACGTCGCCGAGCGCGCGTTCGGCAAATCCGCCCTCGCAGCTGCACAGGTAGAACTCCCACAGGCGGATGAAGGAATCGCTGAAGCCGAGCTTGCGCACGGCCGCGAGCTGCTCGAAGAAGTTGCGGCGCCACAGCGCCAGCGTGCGCGCGTAGTGGGGGCCGATGTCCTCGAGGTGGAAGATCTTCAGGTCGGTGACGCGGCGGAGCGAGTCGGCGATCGCGCTGACCGAAGGGATGAAGCTGCCCGGGAACACGTAGCGCTGGATGAAATTGATGGAGCGCAGCTGCGCGCGGTAGTCCTGGTCGCGGATCGTGATGGCCTGCAGCAGCATCGCGCCACGATCGGTGAGCAGCGCGGCGCACTTGGCGAGGTAAGTGTCGAGGTAGGGGGCCCCGACCGCCTCGATCATCTCGATCGACACCAGCTTGTCGTAGCGGCCCTTGAGCGCGCGGTAGTCCTCGCACAGCAGCGTGATGCGGTCGGCGAGGCCGTGGCGCCCGATCTGCTCGCGCGCGTAGTCGTGCTGCTGCCGCGAAATGGTCGTGGTCGTGACGCGGCAGCCGTAGTGCTGCGCGGCATGGATCGCGAGGCCTCCCCAGCCGGTGCCGATCTCGAGCAGGTGATCGCCGGGCTGCAGCGCGAGCTTGCGGCAGGCGGCGTCGAACTTGGCGCGCGAGGCCTCCGCCAGCGTCGTGGATTCATCGGCGAAGATGCCGCAGGAATACGCCATCGTCTCATCGAGCATCAGCCGGTAGAAGTCATTGCCGAGGTCGTAGTGCGCCTGGATGTTGCGCTCGCTCCCCTGCTCGCTGTTGCGATGCAGCCAGTGGAACACGCGCAGCAACGGCCGGCTGACGAAGGTCCAGCGGCGGTCCATCTGGTCCATCACGTCGCGATTGACGTACATCAGGCGCGTCAGCGCGGTCAGGTCGCTGCAGCGCCAAAGGCCGTGGATGTAGGCCGCGCCCGCCCCGACCGTGCCGCCGAACACGGCGTCGGCATAGAAGCGCGGATGCAGCACCTCGATCGTGACCGACAGCGGGCAGCGCTCGGTGCGGGCGCCATAGCGGTGCTCGG
This sequence comes from Steroidobacteraceae bacterium, assembly GCA_035542135.1. Lineage (GTDB taxonomy): Bacteria > Pseudomonadota > Gammaproteobacteria > Steroidobacterales > Steroidobacteraceae > FEN-1191. Next base: position 4,488 of record DATKLZ010000117.1, read on the forward strand.
CGCCGCCCTCGACCAGGCGGACCTCGCCGTCACGGAGCCGCGCCATCTGCGCATGCAGCAGTCGACGGCTCAGGGAGGCCAGCAGGCCAGGCCCGGCCTCTCCAGGCAGGTCGAGATCGCCAGGCAGGATGCTCGGCTTCACGGCACCAGTGTCCCCCATGCGTCCTGCTGGGCCGCCCGTACGGCCGTCGCAGGTTATTGTGTTCGGGTCAGCGCAGGCGGCGCGCCGGGTTGTCGCGGGCCGCGATCGGCACCGGCTTGAGGTCCCAGATGATGCCGCACCAGCTCAGCAGCTTGAGCACGTAGAAGGTGATGTCGTATTCCCACCAGTAGAAACCCTGCCGCGCGGCATTCGGATAGTAGTGGTGGTTGTTGTGCCAGCCCTCGCCGAGCGTCAGGATCGCCAGCAGCCAGTTGTTGCGGCTGGTGTCGCCGGTCTTGTAGCGCTGCCGGCCGAACACGTGCGAGAGCGAATTGATCGTGTAGGTGGCATGCCAGCACACCACGGTCGAGATCACGAAGCCCCACACCAGCATCTGCCAGCCGTTCGTGCCGAGCTGCGGCGCGACCTTGTGCAGGATCACGCCGAGCAGGAACATGCCGACGCCGAGCAGCACCGGCACGACCAGGTCGAAGCGGTCGAGCCAGCGCAGCTCGGGGAATTTCATCAGGTCGCGCACCAGGCGGAAGTCCGGCGCGAAGCCCTTGATCGTCAGGAACCAGCCGGTGTGCGAGCGCCAGAAGCCATGCTGCTTGGGCGAGTGGACGTCGGATTCCTGGTCGGAATTGGCATGGTGGTGGCGATGGTGCGCGGCCCACCACACCGGCCCACGCTGCACGGCGGACGCGCCCAGCAGCCCGAAGATGAATTGCCCCGCGCGCGAGGTCTTGAACGTGCGGTGCGAGAAGTAACGATGGTAGAACCCGGTGATCGCGAACATGCGCACGAGGTAGGCGCCGATCGCCACGGCGATCGCCACCGGGCTCACGCCGGTGAAGAACGCCGCAAAGCAGGCCAGGTGCATCAGCAGGAAGGGCACGCTGCGCGCCCAGTCCACGCGATCGGGGATATGGCCACTCGCGATGGCGAGCTTGAGCTTGCTCGTATCCCAGATGCCTGCGACGACTTCCCGGATATGCGCAAACAGGCCCAGGGTTCGGCGATCGTCGGAAGCGGCCATCTTGGTCCTCTCTCGGGGTGAGCGCTTACTTTACCGAACGAGCCCCGGGCATGCAATTCATCGCTGCAAATTCAACGACTTGAGTGAACGCCGTCACACCTGCCGCTGGAGCGCCGCAATGCGCTCGTCCAGCGGCGGGTGGCTCATGAACAGCCGCTGGATGCCGGTGCCCGGGCCACCCCCGATGCCGAAGGCCGCCAGCTGGTTCGGGAGCGAGGGTTCGTGCGCCAGCTTCAGCCGCTCGAGCGCCGCGATCATGTTGTTGCGGCCGGACAGGTGCGCGCCGCCCGCGTCGGCGCGGAATTCGCGGCGGCGCGAGAACCACATGACGATCATGCTGGCGGCGATGCCGAGCACGAGCTGCGTGACCATCACGGTGACGAAGTAGCCGATGCCGCCTCGCCCCTCGCCGTCGCGCGACAGCGCGCGATCCACGATGCTGCCGACGACGCGGGACAGGAAGATCACGAAGGTGTTCACGACGCCCTGGATCAGCGTCAGCGTGACCATGTCGCCGTTGGCCACGTGCGTGATCTCGTGGCCGAGCACGGCCTCGACCTCGTTGCGCCGCATGCTCTGCAGGAGCCCGGTGCTGACGGCGACGAGCGCTGCGTCGCGGCGCGCGCCGGTGGCGAAGGCATTGGGCTGCGGCGAGTCGAACACGCCGACCTCGGGCATGCCGATGCCCGCCTGCGAGGCGAGATTGCGCACCGTGTTGACGAGCCACTCCTCGTTGGCGTTCGCCGGCTTGTCGATGACCTGCACGCCCATCGCGCGCTTGGCCATCCACTTCGACATGCCGAGCGAGACCAGTGCGCCGCCGAAGCCGAATACGGCGGCCATGACCAGCAGGCCCGTGTAGCTGGCGCCGTGCACGGCCAGCCAGCGATCGAGGCCGGTGATGCGCAGCACGACCGACAGGACCAGCAGTACGGCCAGGTTGGTGGCCAGGAACAGGAGTATCCGCTTCATGGTGACGATTGCGCCTCGCAGTCAAGTACGATCAGGGGAAGCCAAGCCTTGAGATGATACCGAACGGCCAGAGTTCAAGCCCCGGCGAAAAGAGCCAGTCTTGACAACGGGTTGTGAATCCATCCTGCGCCTGGGGTGAGGTCCTAGCCCAGCGCCGCGCCCAGGCCGTGACCGAGGGCGAAGGTGCAGGCCGCCGCGGCGGCGCCGATCAGCAGCATCCGCAGGCCTCCGAGCAGCGCGCTGCGCCCGTTGAAGAGGCTGAGGGCCATGCCTACCGCGAACAGCGCCGCCAGGGTCACACCCGCCGACAGGTACGGCGCCTCGCCGCCCGCGGCACGCAGCAGGTACGGCAGCAGCGGCACCAGTGCGCCCGAGCCGAATGCGCAGAAGGAGAACAGGGCGGCCGTCCACGGCGAGGCCAGCTCGTCCGGGTTGAGCCCGAGCTCCTCGCGCGCCAGCGTGTTGAGGGCATGCTCCGGGTTCGACATCAGCCGCTGGGCGATGCCGCGCGCCTGCTCGAGATCGACCCCGCGCGCCTGGTAGATCAGCGCGAGTTCCTCCGCTTCCTCGGCCGGGTATTCGGCGAGCTCGTCGCGTTCGAGCCCGATCTGGTACTCGTACATCTCGCGCTGTGAGCGCACCGACACGTACTCGCCCGAGGCCATCGACAGCGAACCGGCCAGGAGTCCCGCCAGCCCGCTGGTGAGGATCACCGGAGCGCTCGCCCCGGCGCCGGCCACGCCGAGGATCAGGCTGAGGTTCGAGACCAGGCCGTCGTTGACGCCGAACACGGCGGCGCGCAGGTTGTTGCCGCCGGTCACGCTGCGGTGGCGTTGCCCGACATCCTGCACGGTCACCGGCATCAGGTGCCCGTCGATGGCGCCGGCGCCGCTGTAGACCGACAGTCCGCGCAGCTTCATGCCCGCGAGCACCGGCCTCAGGGCGCGTGGCCCCAGGCGCCGCACCAGCGCGGCGACGAGGCGCGCGCGCGTGCTCGGCCGGAATTCGCCGGGGCGGGCGAGTCGCGCCCAGTGCGTCGCCTGTTCCTCGGCGGCCTGCGCCAGCGCGCGGAACAGCTGCTGGTGGCGCGGGTCGTCGTCGGCCTCGGCGACCACGCGGTAGAGCCACGCGGATTCGCGTTCGTGGTACCAACTGTCGTGCGGATTGCTCATGGGACCAGGGGATGGCGGCGGCCGGGGACGGTGCCCGCCTAGGCTAGCAAACTGCGGCGGGCCGCAGCGACGTTTCGCCGCCGGCCCGCGCGCGCTAGCGGCCGCGCAGGAGCGGCGCCACGTGCACCATCAATCCGGCGCTGAGGATGCGGCTGTCGATGACGGCATGCGCGCCCGAACGCATCACGTCCACGGCTTCGCTGACCGCCGGGTTGTCGACGACGACGAACACGGCCAGGCCCGGCGCGGCCGCGTGCAGCGCCCCGATCAACGCGCTGGCGGCCATGTCGGGCATCGCCAGCGGCACGATCGCGCAGGCCAGCGGCGCGCGGCGCGCCAGGGCCACCGCGTCCGCCCCGTCGGCGCACTCGCGCACCGGCGCCTGCAGCGCCGCCAGCACGCGCAGGATCTCGGCGCTGTCTCGTTGCCGCACGCACAACACCACCGGGGGCACGCCACCCGTCGCCGCGGGCGGCCCCCCCGCACGCTGATCGGCCCTTGATGTCAGGCTAGGCACCCGGGGGAGTCTCGCCCGGGCGCGGTGAGGCTGGAAATCAGGGATTCTGCGTAGGTTCCGCGGTATCGAGCACCATGCGCACCAGTTCCGCGAGTGAACCGGCGTGCATCTTCTCCATGACGTGGGCGCGATGGATTTCCACCGTGCGCTGGCTCACGCCCAGTTCGGCGCCGACCACCTTGTTGGCCTTGCCGCGCGTGATCAGCTGCATCACCTCGGTTTCCCGCGGCGTCAGCGTCGCCAGCCGCGCGCGGATTTCGGCCTGCGCCGCCAGTCGCGCGCGCGACTCGGCATCCCGCGCGAGCGCGCGCTGCACGCGATCGAGCAGGTCCTGGTCGCGGAACGGCTTCTGCAGGAAATCGAAGGCGCCCTGCTGCATGGCCTCGACGGCCATCGGCACATCGCCGTGCCCGGTGATGAACACCACCGGGATCGTCGCGCCGCGGCGGTTCAGCTCCTGCTGCAGCTCGAGGCCGCTCATGCCCGGCATGCGCACGTCGAGCAACAGGCAGCCCGGGTCGCGCCGGTCGTAGCCCGCCAGGAATTCCGCCGCGGAGGCATGCGCCTGCGCGGGCAGGCCGACCGACCGGATCAGGAAGCGGAGCGAGGCGCGCACGGCTTCGTCGTCGTCGACGATGTACACGGTGGGCGGATGGTTCTTCATGGGGTGCCTCCGGATACCGCGGGCAGGTGGAAATGGAAGCAGCTGCCGCGCGGCAGGTTCGGGCGCCACGCCAGCCGGCCGCCGTGCGCCTCGACGATCGAACGGCTGATCGCCAGCCCGAGTCCCGTGCCGGCCGGCTTCGTGGTCGCGAAGGCCTCGAACAGCCGGTCTCGGATCGCCGGGTCGAGGCCCGATCCCAGGTCGCTGACGCTCATCTCGACGCCGGCGGCGACGCGCACCGTGCGCAGGGTCACGAGGCGCTCGCAGCCCGGCGCCTGCACCGCGTCGATCGCATTGCGCACCAGGTTCAGCATGACCTGCTGCAGCTGGATGGTATCGCCGAGCACCGGCGGGAGACCCTCGGCGAGATCGATGACGAGCTGCACGTTGTTGACGCGCGCGTCCGATTCGGCGAGCACGACCAGTTCGCGCACGACCGCGTTCAGGTCGAGCAGCTCCTCGTGCGTCTGGCGGTTGCGCACCAGGTCGCGCAGGCGCTTGATGATTTCGCCGGCGCGCAGCGCCTGCGCGCTGATCTGGCGCAGCGCGCCGACCAGCTCGCCGAGGTCCGGGCTGGGCTGCGCGGCGAGCCGCTCGGCCGCCTGCGCGTAGATCGTGATCGCGGTGAGCGGCTGGTTGATTTCGTGCGCCAGGCCGGTGGTCATCTCGCCCATCGTCGATAGCCGCGCGACGTGCGTGAGCCGCTCGCGCGCCTCTCGCACCGATTCCTCGGCGGCGAGCCGCTTGGCTTCCTGTTCACGCCGCATGCTCAGGTCGTGCAGGAAGCCGACGAAGCGCGGTGGGCCATCGCCGTCGATGCGGCCGATGGAGATCGACACCGGGAACTGGCTGCCATCGCGCCGCCGCGCGCCCACCTCGCGGCCGACGCCGATGACCTTGGGCGTGCCGGTGTCGAGGTAGTTGTTGATGTACTCGTCGTGATGCTGCTGGTCCGGCGTGAGCATCAGCATGTTGACATTGCGACCGATGACCTCGGCGGGCTGGTAGCCGAACATGCGCACGGCGGCGCGGTTGAAGGTCATGATGCAGCCGCGGTGATCGATGATGATGACTGCGTCAACGCAGGCGTCGAGCAGGGCCTGCAGCTCGCCGTTCACGGCACGGCGCGCTCAATAGTTCTCGTCGCTCTCCTCGTCGAGATCGTCGTCGTCCTCGTCTTCATCTTCGTCTTCGTCGTCATCCCAGTCGTCGTCCTCGTCTTCGTCCTCGTCGTCGTCGCCGCCGATCTCGGCGCCGGACCAGCCCTCCGGCTGCTCGATCTTCTCCAGGTCGAACTCCGCCCACGTGTCGACGTCGATCTCCTCGATGTCGCCGTCGAGGTACTCGATCTCGATCAGCTCGGCGTCCTCGTCCACCGACAGCACGCGGAAGCTGTCGTTCTCGTCGATGTTCTCGTACCACTGGCCCACGACGGGCTCGAATTCTCTGGCCACCGGT
>DATKLZ010000118.1:0-2049 GCA_035542135.1 Steroidobacteraceae bacterium
GTCGAGCCGACGGACATACCGGTGCCGGTGCGGCACCTGTCGATCTTCCAGGCGCACATCGAATGTTCCGACATCGTCTGGGGCGCGCGCGGCGTCGGTGGCCAGCAGGCGGAGGACGCACTGGCGATGTCCGCGATCGAGCACGGTTGCACGGTCGAGGATCTCGCCGCGCGACCAACGCTGCTGTCGATCACCAACGTGAATTCGCCGCGCCGCGTCGACGCCGAGATCCTCGACAACATCATGGTGCTGGCGCGGCATGGCCAGTGCGTGGTGATCACGCCGTTCACGCTGATGGGGGCGATGGCCCCGATCACGCTCGCCGGCGCGCTCGTGCAGCAGACCGCCGAGGCGCTCGGCATCATCGCGCTGTGCCAGATGGTGCGTCCCGGCGCGCCCTGCGTCATGGGCGGATTCACCTCGAACGTCGACATGCGCACCGGCTCGCCGGCCTTCGGCACGCCCGAGTACGTGCACGCGGTCATCGCCAGCGCGCAGATCGGGCGGCGGCTGAAGCTGCCGGTGCGGACGAGTTCCGTGAATGCCTCGCCGGTCGTCGACGCACAGTCGACCTGGGAGACGGCCTTCTCGCTGCAGGCCGCGATCCTCAGCCACAGCCACCTGATCAATCATGCTGCCGGCTGGCTGGAAGGCGGCCTGACCGCTTCGCTCGAGAAGATCGTCGTCGACGCCGAGATGTTGCGCAACTGGGAAGCGATCCTGCAGCCGGTGAGTTTCGACGACGATGACCTGGCCGTTGATGCGATCGAAGGCGTGCCCGCGGGCGGGCATTTCTTCGGCTCGCCGCACACGCTGGCGCGCTACGAGAAGGCGTTCTACCGGCCGCTGCTCGCCGACTGGTCGAACTTCGAGAACTGGAGCGACGCCGGCTCGCACAACGCGACGGAGCGCGCGGCGGCGCTGTGGAAGAAGCTGCTCGCCGCACATGAGCCGCCGCCGCTCGATCCGGCCGTGCGCGAGGGCGTAGCCGCCTACGTGGCGCGGCGCACGACCGAAATCAATCGCCCTTGAGCGCGTGGATCGCCAACGCGCGCATGTACGCGGTGACGCCCGTCGCGGAGGCGGCCTGGGAGTCGTTGCTCGAGCACGTCGCGCAGGACGCCGGCGTGCCGCTGCGCTACGAGAAGTACCCGGCCCCGCAGCCGCTCGAGCGGCTGTGGTCGCGCGAGGACCTGGGCGCCGTGTTCATGTGCGGGTTCCCGATCGCGCTGCGGCTCGCTCCGGTGGTCCCGATCGCGGCGCCGGTTCCGCTGGCATCGTGGGCGCGCGGCAGGGCCGTCTATCGCACCGACCTGATCGTGCGGCGCGATGCGCCGTACCGGACGCTCGAGGATACATTCGGCGCGCGCGCCGGCTACACGGTGGCGCACTCGCAGTCGGGCTTCAACGCCTTCCGCCATGCGCTGCTGCGCCACCGCAATGCGGCGCGCCCCGGGCTGTATGCGTCGATGACCGCAGACCTGATCACGGCGCGCGCCATCCTCGAGAGCGTGCGCGACGGGCGTATCGACATCGGGCCGCTCGATGCGTATTGGCACCTTTTGCTTGAGCACCATGCGCCCGAACTGACACGCGACGTGCGCGTGCTCGCGACCACCGAACCCACGCCGATCCCGGCCTTCGTCGCCGCGGCCGGCATGCCCGGGGACGGCATCGCGGCGCTGCGCGCGGCGTTTCTGTCGGCCGCAAGTCGGCCCTGGTTCGACGCGCTGCGCGAGCCGTTGCAATTGGCCGGGTTTGCAGCCGCCAGCGCGGCCGATTACACGCTGTATCTTGATTGGGACCGTGAGGCGAAGGCGGCCGGCTACGCGCTGCCCGCCTAGGGCCCGTTCACTTTGCCGGATCGGTCGGCACGCGCCCGCTCGGGTGCAGCAGCACGTCGTGCGGCCGAAAGAGAAAGCGGCGCGCCACGTCGAAGTAGGTGACGTACACCAGCCCGCCGTTGTCGGCGATCAACCGCTCGCGCTCGCGCCGGTAGCGTTCGTTGTACTGGTACCAGGGCACGGCGGGCTTCTCGTGATGGAGCGA
>DATKLZ010000119.1:0-6212 GCA_035542135.1 Steroidobacteraceae bacterium
CCCGCCATACGGCTCTACGAGTCGGTCGGTTTCGAGCACACGAAGCCACCGCACGCTTCCGTGTACGAGCGCGCCGACGTATACATGGTCCATCGCGACAGCCAGGGGAGCTGACGAACATGGCCGGAATGCGCGCCCAGGCGGTGACTACGGTGCGGATCGACGAAGCGCATGTGCGCGCCACCGAGTTCCGCTTCGCCCCCGGCGCCGAGACCGGCTGGCACCGGCACGCATGCGACTACGTCGTCGTGCCGCTGCTGGACGGCAAGCTGCTGCTCGAGGAACCGGGTGGCGGCAGCCGCATCGCCGAATTGCGCGCGGACATTCCCTATGCGCGACGCGCCGGCGTCGAGCACAACGTCGTCAATGCCAATGATTTCGAATTCGCGTTCCTCGAAATCGAGTGGCTGCGCTGAATGCTGGCCGTGCGGCCACTCAGCGCCGGCGATCATTCCGCCGCGCTGCGCATCCACGCCGCGAACAACCCGGTTGTCAGTTGACGCGTTTCTGTGGCTTGACCGAGCGGGCTGCATCCTCAGCAGCCTGTCGGCGCGCTTTCGCCTCGACTTCGGCGGCCTCGGCCTCGCGCTTCGCCGCCTCGGCCTGCGCCCGCTGCTCATCGGCGTCGCGCCGCGCTTCCTGCGCGGCTTTTTCCGCCTCCTCGGCGTCATTCTTCAGCTCAGCCGCACGCTCCGCGGCCTCCTCTGCCTCGGCCTTCGCAGCCTCCACCGCATCGGACTCGGAGCCCGTCTCCTGCTCGACGGTCATGGAATCGGGCACCCCAACGGCGGCAATCGCCGGCACAGGCGGCGGCGCGGGCAGTGCAGCCACTGCCGGCGCAGGCGGTGCCGCTGGCAGGTGCGCGAGCGGTGCGGCCGGAGCGGCCGGAACCGGCGCGAGTTCCGCGGCGATCGCCGCCGCGCACAGCGCCGTGCCCAGCATTGCGCCGGCGGCGAGCCGGGTCCACTGATTGCGTTGCATGGACATGATCCTGATCCTCCGTTCCAGAAGTGATTTCGAGGCGTCGCTCGCGGCCATCAGCCCGTGCTGTCGCGAGCGGCGCAGTCCGAACGCCAGCAATGCCTCGCCGTACTCCATCAGGTCGTGGCCACTGCGCAGCACGCGGCTGTCGCAGTCCACCTCGATGGCGTGGCGCAGGCGGCGCAGTTGCCACCACACGGCCGGGTTCCATGGCATGCCGACCAGCATCACGCAGGCCAGGGCCAGCAACTGCGGATCGCGCGCATCGATATGTGATCGCTCATGCGCGAGCGCCAGCTCGCGCTGGCGCGCAGGCGCATGTGCAAGCCAGGCCGGCAGGACGATGTGCGGTTGCCACCAGCCGAACACGGCCGGGCCGGCCTGCGGCGCGACGTAGACCTCGATGCCGTCGATGGACGCGCGCCGCCAGCCGCGCGCGCGGCGCCGCAGCAACCCGGCGGACCACAGCAACAGCGCCGCGACCAGCAGCGACGAGGCGATGCACAGCCCACGCGCCAGCGCTTCGCCGCGCAGCGGCCCCAACGCGGCGCCTGCGCGCATGGACGGCGCCGCGGCAGCGGCGGAGGCCGCGTCGAGCGGCACGAGCGCGGAAATTCCGGCCGGCGCAAATTGCGGAACCACCGGACCGACGAGCGGCAGTGCGATCGAGCCCAGCATCGCGCACAGCCAGATCCACCGGCTCGGCCAATGCCATTGCCGCGCCGCCCGGTCCGCCAGGGCCGCTGCGCAGCACAGCACCGCACCGGGAACCAGGGCGCCGATCATCCAGGCTGTCGTCACGGCTTGGCCCGCCCGCGTTTCGCGGCCAGCAGCTTGCGCAGCCGCTGCACCTGCTCGTCGGTGAGCTTCTGGTCGGACACCAGTTGCGTCATCAGCAGTTCGCTCGACCCTTCGAACAGCTTGTCGGTGAGGTGGCGCAGCGCGCTCTTGCGGGCGGTCTGCCGGCCGATGCTTGCGTAGTAACGATGCACGCGCCCTTCCTCGGCGTGTGCAACGTAGCCCTTGGATTCGAGGATGCGCAGCACCGTCAGCACTGTCGTGTAAGCCAGCGGATCGGCCAGCTGTTCGCGCACCTCGGCCACCAGCGAGGGACCGCGCTCCCACAGCACGCGCATCACGTCGGCTTCGCGATCGGTCAGGTGAATCGGCATCGGCATGTCCTACTAAGACTTTAGTAGATAGTAGCGGCAGTACCGCGGGTCGTCAACTATGAGTTTAGTTTCAGCGCCTGGCGCGAACGCGCCGGGCGCTACTTCCTGCGGCGCGGCGGACTGGCGCGCCGGCTGGACCCACGCTTTGCCGGCGCCGGTCGCGCCTTGCCGCCCTTGCCTCGGGCGGGCCGGCGACGCGCCGAGGCGCGTGCCGGCGCCTTGCGCCCGGCGGCCTTGCGCTTTGCGGGTTTGCGCTTCGTGGCCTTGCGCTTCGCGGTCTTGCGCCTTGCGGCCTTGCGCCGGGCCGGCTCGCGCGCCGGGCGCGCTGGTACCGCAGGCGCCTCGATGCCGCGCAACTGGTCGACGATCGCGGGATTCTCGAGCGTGGACACATCCTGCGTGATCGGCTGCCCGGCTGCGATCGCGCGCAGCAGCCGGCGCATGATCTTGCCCGAGCGCGTCTTCGGCAGGTTGTCGGCGAAACGGATGTTGTCGGGCTTGGCGATCGGGCCGAGCTGCTCGCCGACCCAGTTGCGCAGCTCCTTCACCAGCGCACTCGTGTCGCCGGTGGGCCGCGGCCCGCGCAGCACGACGAACGCGAACACCGACTCGCCCTTGATGTCGTCGGGCTTGCCGACCACGGCGGCCTCGGCGACGCGCGGATTCGCGACCAGCGCCGATTCGATCTCCATCGTGCCGAGCCGGTGGCCGGAGACCTTCAGCACGTCGTCGATGCGGCCCATGATCCAGAAGTAACCGTCCGCGTCGCGGTGCGCGCTGTCGCCGGCGACGTAGTAGCGGTTGTGGTACCGCTCCCAGTAGGTGCCGAGATAGCGCGCGTTGTCGCCCCAGATCGTGCGCAGCATGCCAGGCCAGGGCTTGCGGATGACCAGGTAGCCGCCCGCATCGGGGCGCGTGACCGGCTCGCCGTGGTCATCGACGATGATCGCATCGATGCCGGGGAGCGGCTGCGTGCAGGACCCGGGCTTCGTCGTCGTGACGCCCGGGAGCGGGGCGATCATGATCGCGCCGGTCTCGGTCTGCCACCAGGTGTCGACGATCGGGCAGCGGCCGCCGCCGATCACGCGGTGGTACCACATCCAGGCTTCGGGATTGATCGGTTCGCCGACCGAACCGAGCAGCCGCAGCTTCGACAGGTCGTACTTCGCCGGGATCGCATCGCCGAGCTTCATCAGCGAGCGGATCGCGGTCGGCGCGGTGTAGAAGATCGTGACGCCGTGGTCCTGGCAGATCTTCCAGAAGCGGCCTGCGTCCGGCACCATCGGCGTGCCTTCGTACATGACGATCGTCGCGCCGGCGGCGAGCGGGCCGTAGGCAATGTAGGTGTGGCCGGTGACCCAGCCGATGTCGGCCGTGCACCAGAAGATGTCGTCGTCGCGCAGGTCGAACACCCACTCGCTCGTGAGCCGCGCGTTCAGCAGGTAACCGGCGCTCGAGTGCTGGATGCCCTTGGGCTTGCCGGTCGAGCCCGACGTGTACAGCAGGAACAGCGGATGCTCGGCGTCGACCCACACCGGCTCGCATTCGGGCAGCAGCCCTTCGGTGAGGTCGCGCCACCAGATGTCGCGCCCCGGCCGCATCGTCACCGGGTTGCCGGAGCGATGCAGCACGATGACCTTCTCGACCGTCGGGCAGGCGCCGTCGAGCGCCTTGTCGACCGCGGCCTTGAGCTCGACGATGCCGCCGCCACGACGGCCGCCGTCGGCGGTGATGACGACGCGCGCGCCGGCATCCTCGATGCGGTCGCGGATCGCATGGAACGCGAATCCGCCGAACACCACCGAATGGATGGCGCCGATGCGCGCGCAGGCCTGCATCGCGACGACCGCCTCGGGCACCATCGGCATGTAGATCACGACGCGGTCGCCGCGGCCGATGCCCAGCTCCTTCAGCCCGTTGGCCAGCCGGCACACCTCGGCATGCAGTTCGCGATAGCTCAAGCGGCGCACGTCGCCGGCTTCGCCCTCGAACACGATCGCGGTCTTGTCGCCCTGCAGGCCGAGGTGCGCATCGAGGCAGTTCCACGACACGTTCAGCTCGCCGTCGGGGAACCAGCGGTAGTTGGGCGCCGAGGAATCGTCGAGCGTCACCGTGAACGGACGATGCCAGTGCAGCGAGCGGCGCGCCAGGCCGGCCCAGAAGCCGACGTGGTCGGCGGCCGCCTGGCGGCGCATCGCATCGACCTCGGTGGCGCGCAGGCGCGCGCGCGCCGCGAAATCAGGCGGCGGTGGGAAACGGCGCACTTCCTGCAGGGCGGATTCGATGTCCTTCTGGCTCATGACAGGCCTGCCCGATGATGCAAGTAGGCTAGAATACCGCAATGGCGCGCGCGGCCATACGTAGTAATACGGCGGCAGCCGCGCGCGGAGCCGCTAAAATGGTCCTGTTGAAAAGCTGGAGTCATCCACCATGAAAGATCTGCTGTCGCGTCGTGATGCGCTCAAGGCGCTGGCCATCGGGGCGGGCTCGCTGCTGGCTACTGCCGCCGTCGCCGATGCGCCCAAGCCGGCCGCCGCGGGCCTGCCGCACGTCGCCGCGGGCGATCCGGTCGCCACGGCGCTCGCCTATGTCGAAGATGCCAAGGCCGTCGACCCGAAGAAGAACCCGGCCTACAAGCCCGGACAGAAGTGCGCCAACTGCCTGCAGAGCAAGGGCAAGGCGGGCGATGCCTGGCTGGGCTGCAACCTGTTCCCGAACAAGCTGGTCAACGCCAACGGCTGGTGCCGCGGCTACGGGGCGAAGCCGGCCTGATTCAGGCGGCGAGCCGGGCGATGCGCTCGGCCTGCCGCGGCAACATGGCGCCGAAGCCGTGCCGGGTGCAGAACTGCGCGATGTCGCCCAACGCCGGCGCACGCCGTCGCAGCGCGTCGCGATCGGCGGCGAGCGGCGCATCGCAGCAGATGCGCGTCAGCGACCGGGCGAGAAACGCGGCCTCGCGGTGCGCGCGCAGCTTCTCCGGCAGGCGCGCCGCGCCGCGCAGCGGCAGGAACGCGAGCTGCTCGAGGTCGTCGTACAGCGCCTCGAGGGTCGCATAGCGGCTCATCAGCGCGGCCGCAGTCTTCGGACCGATGCCGGGCACGCCGGGGATGTTGTCGACCGCATCGCCCATCAACGCCAGGTAATCGGCCATGCGCTCGGGCGCCACGCCGAAGCGCATGGCGATCTCCTCGTAGGCGTACTCGGCCGCGTCGCTGTAGTCCCAGAAGCGATCGCCAGGCCCGACCAGCTGTGACAGGTCCTTGTCGCGCGACACCACGGTGACCCGCAGGCCCTCCGCGCGCACGCGCGCGGCCAGCGTGCCGATCAGGTCGTCGGCCTCGTACTCGGGACTGGCGAATTCGGCGACCCCGAGATGACGGCAGAATTCGCGGCACAACGCGAACTGGCGCTTGAGTTCCGGCGGCGCCGGCTCGCGATTGGCCTTGTAGGAAGGCAGCAGCGCGTGGCGATGCCCGGCGCCGAAGCTCTCGTCGAACGCCACGGCCAGGTAATGCGGCGCACGCCGCTCGATCAGGTCGCCGAGGAAGCGCGCGAAACCGTACAGCGCGTGCGTGGGATTGCCGTCCGCGTCGCGCGCGTCGGAATTCTGCGAAAACCAGGCGCGGAAGATGTAGACCGAGGCGTCGACGAGATAGACCACGCGTCCGGCGCCGGGCTGCGCTTCAGCTCAGCCAGCGCTGGATGCGCGCGTGCAGCGGGCTGCTGCGCGGGAAATGCGAGCGCAGGTACTCCATCTGGTCGGCGAGCACGCGCCGGCCCTTGAGGAAGATGTACTCGGCGTAGGTCGGCATGAACGGCACGGCGATGAGCTGCATCTTCGCCTGCTCGGGCGTGCGCCAGGCCTTGAAGTTGTTGCAGCTGCGGCAGGCGGCGACGACGTTGGTCCATACATCGCGCCCGCCCTGGCTGAACGGCCGCACGTGGTCGCGCGACAGCTCGCGGCTGTGGAAACGGCCACCGCAGTACAGGCACAGGTAGGCATCGCGCCGGAACAGCGTTTCGTTGTTCAGCGGCGGCACGTAGTCCTGGCGCGTGTTG
>DATKLZ010000120.1:0-3699 GCA_035542135.1 Steroidobacteraceae bacterium
TCGAACTGCTCGCGATCGACCATGCCGACGAAGCCCGATTCGATCGGCATGTCGACTTCGCGCGCCGACGGCGACACCATGCGCGCGCGCCCCACCCTGGCGACCAGCAGCTGCTCGGGGATCGCGAACTCCGACAGCAGGCAGGTCGGCACCGCGCCGCCACAGGGCTTGATGCGTCCGGCCCGGTCGAGCAGCAGCACGCTGCGTCCAGCGCGCGCCAGCTCGGTCGCGGCCGTCGCGCCGGCGGGCCCGCCGCCGATGACGATCGCATCCCAGGCTTCGGCCGTTGCGGACACCGCGCTCATGCCAGCGCCCCGTCGCGCGGCGGCACGGCCGGCGGCACTGCGGCCGCGCGCGTTGCAGCCGTCAGCCGCAGCGCGCACCAGGCGGCACCCGCGAACAGCGAGGCCACCAGCACGAAGGTCAACGCATAGGCCGGGCCCGCGGCGCCGAGCAGCGAGCGGAACAGATCAACCGCACCCCCGGCACCGAGGCCGCCTGCGGCAAAGGCCAGCGCCTGCGCCGCGCCCCACAGTCCCATGCGCAGCCCTTCGCGCCCGGGCCCGCCGGCGGCACTCAGGTCCATCATCGATCCCAATGCGGACACCGCGAAGACGCCGTTCGCCGCGCCCAGCGCGAAAGCCGCCACGGGCAGGAGCTGCGGCGCGCCGCGGGCCGCGATCAGCGCGAGCGCGAGCACGCCGGCGGCCGAAGCGATCGTGCCGACGATCATCCAGTTCTGCGCGAAGCGCGGCGCCGACTGGCGGCGCAGGAGCGATGCGGCCACCAGCGCCAGCATCCCGAGCAGCACGCCCGCGTTCTGCATGCCGGCGAGGCCGGCGCTGCGGCTCGGCGGATAGGCGAACACGAGGCCGGCAAAGGGCTCCAGCAACAGCTCCTGCGCGCTGAAGGCCAGCATCGACATGAACAGGAAGCCCGTGAAGCGTCGCGCGGCCGGGTCGCTCCACAGCTGGCGCAGGGCATCGCCCAAGGCGCGTTCGGTGCGCGCCGCTGCAGCCACCGACCGCGCGCCGCGGCCGTCGCCCGCGCGCGTTGCGGGCGTGCGCGCTTCGACGCCCCAGGTCGCGAGCAAGGCCAGCGCGAACGCCAGCGCGCCGGTCAGCGCATAGACGCTGACCAGCCGCTGCGGGCTGAAGGGCCGCAGGAAGTGGCCTGCCACGCCCGCGGTGATGCCGAAGCCGGCGATCATCATGATCCACACCAGCGCGGCGGCGAGCGGCCGGCGCGCGCTCGGCACGCTCTTGCTCAGCAGCGCCAGCGTCGCGGTGCCGGCCGCGCCGACGCCGATGCCGATCAGCAGGTAGGCCAGCAGCGCGAGCAGCAGGCCGGCGGGCATGTTGGCCGGCATCCATGCGGTGGCGACCGCGGCGGCCACGCCGCCCGTCGACAGCACCGCCATGCCGCCGATGATGCGCGGGGTGGATCGGCCGCCGACATCGACGCGATGCCCGTGATGCAGCCGCATGAGCTGCGCGAGGTAATGGAGCGCCACCAGTGCCGCCGGCACGAGCGCAGGCAGCCCGAGTTCGACCACCATGACGCGATTGAGCGTCGATGTCGTCAGCACGACGACCGCGCCGAGCGCGCTCTGCACCAGCGCCAGCCGCAGCGTGCCGCCCCAGCCCAGCTCCTGTCCCAGCGTGCTCATGCGGCGAGCAACGGGCGCAGCGCGATGGCCGTCAGCAGCATGCCGAGCACGTACAGCATGATGCCGGTGCCGTTGTACCAGGGCGCCAGTTCACGCGGCCGCAGCAGCAGGCGGCGCATCAGCAGCAGCTGCCCCACCAGCAGCAGCCACACGCCGATCGCGTAGCCGGGCCGCTGCCAGTGCAGCAGCGCCCCCACCATGACCAGCTGCGGCACTGCCATCGTCCAGCAGGCCAGGCGCGCGGCGCGCTCCACGCCGAGCCGCACCGGAAGCGAGCCCACGCCCATCTGCCGGTCGCCGGCGACGGACTTGAAGTCATTGAGCGTCATGATGCCGTGCGCGCCGACGCTGTAGAGCGCCGCCGCGAGGAAGGCGTGGTGGTCGGGCACGGCCTGCGTGACGACGGTGACGCCGGTGACCCAGGGCAGTCCCTCGTAGCAGGCGGCGACGGCCGCGTTGCCCCACCAGCCGTTGCGCTTCAGGCGGATCGGCGGCGCGCTGTAGAGCCACGCGAGCAACAGCCCGGCGAGCGCGGCGAAGAACCCGAACGTGCCGAACGCCAGCGCCACGCAGGCGCTGAGTAGCGTCCAGCCGATGGCGATGTACAGGCCCCAGCGACCCGGCATGCGCCCCGAGGGGATCGGCCGGGAGGGTTCGTTCAATGCATCGACTTCACGGTCGAACCAGTCGTTGACGGCCTGGCTCGTGCCACACACCAGCGGACCGCACAGCGCCACGCCCAGCAGCACCAGCCACCAGTGCGGCAGCGCATTCGCCGAGGCGCTGACGATGCCGCAACCGAAGGCCCACATGGGCGGAAACCAGGTGATGGGTTTGAGCAGCTCGAGGGCTGCACCGAAATCAGGAGCCGGGATGACGGGGCTGGCCGTGACACTCCGTGACATAGCCGTAATCTAGTACTGACACTTTTGAGTGTCAATCTTCGATTACAGTGGTATGGCGCCCGGCCCGACGGCGCCCTGCCCGGATCAGTTGCGCGCGTTGGGCGCGGGGCTGCCGCCGATCTCGGCGATGCCGTGCCGGTGCAGTTTCGCGTACAGGCCCTGGCGGCTGAGGCCGAGGATTTCGGCGGCCGAAGCGCGGTTGTCGCCGGTCAGTTCGAGCGCCGCCTCGATGCACAGCCGCTCGATCATGTCGGTCGATTCGCGCACCAGCTGCTTGAGCGGCACGCGGCCCACGAGCCCGGTCAATTGTTCGACCGACCGTGGCCGATCGCCAACCGTGTTGGCGACGCGCCGGTCGACCGGCAGGCGGTTGCTCACGTCGCGGATCGAGAAACCGCAGTACGGGTCGCCGCCCTCCGGCACCGCCACCGCGCAGATCTCGACATCGGTCGTGGAACCGTATTCACCGCGCAGCGAAGTGGAGAACAGCTTCAGCGTCTGGTGTTCGCGCAGCTGCGTGGCCAGCAGCGAGAAATCGACGCCTGGCCGGCCGAGCCACCGATCGAGCGGCTCGTTGAGCGCCTGCGGCTCGCTGGTGAGCTGCACCAGGTCGAGGAAGGCGCGATTCGCGTAGACGATCGCGCCCTTCATGTCGGTGACCACGAAACCATCGGGCGAACTCTCGACGAACTCGAACACCCGCGATTTCCTGCGCTGCTCGGAAATGCTGGCGTTGTCGAGCTCGACCGGCAGGAGCCGGACCATGTAGTAGACCGAACGGCCTTCGCGGAACTGCGAGGCCGAGATGCGCAGCGCGCGGCCCGCCCCGAGCACGTGCACCGGGAATTCCTCGGCGTGGCCGGCCGCGTCGAGCTTCGAATACAGCGCATCGAGGGTGCGGCGGCTGCGGCCCTCGAACAGCTCGCGGAACGAGCGTCCGGCCAGGCGTCGCTCGGCATCGCCCAGGATTTCCGCCGCGGCGGGATTGGCCTCGACGATCTTCGAATTGGAGGCATCGACGACGACGACCGCCTCGAGCGCCACCTGGAACAGCAGCCGGTGGCGCGTTTCGGCCTGGCGCAGGCGCGAATACTCGCGCTCCATCGACCGCTGCGCCTCGATCAG
>DATKLZ010000121.1:0-3261 GCA_035542135.1 Steroidobacteraceae bacterium
CGTCTCGGTCGGCGACACGACGCTCGGCACGACGGTGGCGAATCTCGGCTGGGATGAAGTGCGTTTCCCGAAGCCGCTGTTCCACGGCGACACGGTGCGCTGCGAAACCGAGGTGCTGGAACTGCGCGACAGCCGCTCGCGCCCGGACAACGGCATCGTCATCTTCGCGCACCGCGCCTACAACCAGCACGACGTGCTGGTCGCGAGCTGCAAGCGCACCGCGCTGATGCTGCGGAAGCCGCGCCCGTGAGCGCGCGTTCCTGGCTGTTCGTGCCGGGCGATGGCGACCGGAAACTGGCGAAGATCGAGCACTGCGGCGCGGATGTCGTGATCCTCGACCTCGAGGATTCGGTCGCGCCGGAGCACAAGCCCGCCGCGCGAGGCCGCGTGCACGAGTACCTGCGTGCGCATGCGGGCCGGCCGTCGCCGGCGCTGTGGGTGCGCATCAATCCGCTCGATTCCGCGCTGGCCGAAGCCGACCTCGCGGCCATTGCGCCCGCGGCTCCGGCCGGCATCGTGCAGCCGAAGACGCGCTCGCCGGCCGACGCGATCGCGCTGCGGCACCGGCTCGATGAACTCGAACACGGGCACGGGCTGCGGCCGGGCTCGATCCGCATCCTGCCGATCGCGACCGAGACGCCCGCGGCGCTGTTCGCGATGGGCGGATTCGCGCAGGTCGGTGCGCGGCTCGCCGGCCTCACCTGGGGCGCCGAAGACCTGAGCGCGGCGATCGGCGCCACGGCCACGCGCGCAGCCGATGGCGCGTGGACCGCGCCGTTCGAGCTGGTGCGCTCGCTGTGCCTGTTCGGCGCCGCGGCCGCCGGCATCGCCGCGATCGACACGCTGCACGCCGATTTCCATGACGACGCGGGGCTGCGCGCGAGCTGCGAGCGCGCGCGCCGCGATGGCTTCAGCGGGAAGCTCGCGATCCATCCCGAGCAGGTGGCGGTGATCAACGAGTGCTTCGCGCCGACCGCCGCCGAGCTGGCGCAGGCGCGGCGCATCGTCGAACTGTTCGCCGCGCATCCTGGCGCCGCGGCGCTGTCGCTCGACGGGCGCATGGTCGACATCCCGCACCTGCGCCTCGCGCAGAAGACGCTGGCGCGCGCCGCCGACGCGAGGTCGTAGCGATCGCATGACGGCCGTGAACCGCCGCATCGTGCTCGACCATCGCCCCGACGGCAATCCGGGGCCGGCGAATTTCCGGCGCGATGACCAGACCCCGCCCGCGCTCGCCGATGGCCGGGTGCTGGTGCGCAATCACTACCTGTCGATCGATCCGGCGCAGCGCGGCTGGATCAGCGCCGGCCCCGGCTACACCGAGCCCGTCGCGCCCGGCGCGGTGATGCGCTCGCTCGCGGTGGGCGAGGTCATCGCGTCGCGCCATCCGCAGTACGCGGCCGGCGATTTCCTGTACGGCTGGTTCGGCTGGCAGGATTTCTGCGCCGCCGGCGAGGCGCAGGTGATTGCGCGCGTCGATGTGGCGCAGGGTGGCATCAGCGCGGGGCTTGGCCTGTACGGCATCTGTGGCCTGACGGCCTGGCTGGCGCTCACGGAGCTCGGCCGGCCGCGCGCCGGCGAAACCGTGCTCGTGTCGACGGCCGCGGGCGCCGTGGGCAGCCTCGTCGGCCAGCTCGCGCGGCGGCTCGGCTGTCGCGTCGTCGGCCTCGCGGGGAGCGACGGGAAGGTGCGCCAGTGCCTGGCGGAATTCGGCTACCACGCGGCGCTGAACTACCGCACCGGCCTCGACGATGCCGCGCTGCGCGCGCTCTGCCCGGAAGGCGTCGATATCTTCTTCGACAACACGTCCGGCGAGATCGCCGACGCGGTCTGGCCGCACATGAAGCTGCGCGGCCGCATCATCCAGTGCGGCACCGCCGCAGTCGGTTGCTGGGATCCGCTGCCGGTGGCCCCGCGCCGCGAGCGCGCGGTGCTGGCGAAGCGGCTGCGGCACGAAGGATTCATCGTGTTTGATCACCTGCCGCGCTTCCCGGAGGTGATCGCACAACTGGCGCGCTGGAACCGCGAGGGCACGCTCGTGTTCCACGAGGACGTGGCCACCGGCCTCGACAGCGCGCCGGAAGCGTTGGCCTCGCTCTTCCGCGGCGAGAATCGCGGCAAGAAGATGGTGCGCATCGCCGATGGCGCGCGGGCGCTGTGATGTGATGCACGGCCGGCCGCACGACATCGCGCCCCCGTCATGAACGCGCCCGCCAGACTCGCCGCCTGCATCATCACGCACAATGAGGCGGATCGCATCGGCGCGTGCATCGAATCGGCGCGTTTCTGCGACGAGATCGTCGTCGTTGATTCGCACTCGAGCGATGCGACGCGCGAGATCGCCGCACGGCTCGGCGCGCGCGTCATCGAGCGCGACTGGCCGGGCTACCGCTCGCAGAAGCAGTTCGCGACCGACGCAGCGGGCTGCGATTGGGTGTTGTCCATCGATGCCGACGAGCGCGTGACGCCGGCTTTGCGCGCCGAAATCGAGGCCTTGCGCGCTGGCGGCTTCGCGGGCGCGCGCGGCTACGGCATCCCGCGGCTGACGGAGTACTTCGGCCGCTTCCTGCGCCACGGCAACGCCTGGCCCGACCGGCAGGTGCGCCTGTACGATCGACGTTGCGCGCGCTGGTCGGGCTACGAGGTGCACGAGAAGATCGTCGTCGACGGCGCGGTCGGCAGGCTCGAGGCGCCGCTCGAACACTACGCCTATCGCGGCCTCGACGACCAGCTCGTGCGCCTCGATCGCTACGCCAGCCTCATGGCCGCGCAGATGCACGCCGCCGGGCGGCGCGCCGGACTCGCGCAGGTACTGGTGAATCCCGCCTGGCGGATGTTCCGCGGCCTCATCCTCAAGCGGGGCGTGCTCGATGGCTGGCGCGGCTGGATGTTCCACATCGCCGAAGCCGGCTACGTGCGGCGCAAGTACCTGCGGCTCTGGGCGCACTCGCGCGGCGCCGGCAACTGAAGCGGAGACCCCATGGCCAAGGCAAAAGCGAAAGCAAAGTCGGCGGCCGCCGCACGCGGCCGGAAGGTCAATGGGCGCCGGCGCCTGAAGCCCGCGGCCAGCGTGCGCGGCCTCGCCGGCGCCGAGATCGCGCTGCCGCGCGAGCATGCGGACCTCGCCGGGCTGGTGCAGCTCGTCGAGGCGGCCGGCGGCGCGGTGATCGGCGGCTATCGCGATCCGCTCGGCGGGCGCGCGCTGCTGCTGGCGACGGTGCCGCTGGGCGCCGTGCAGCCGACGCCGTTCCAGCGCGACCT
>DATKLZ010000122.1:0-4721 GCA_035542135.1 Steroidobacteraceae bacterium
TCACCGTGGCCGGGCAGTCCGGCAACTTCCAGCTCAATGTCATGCTGCCGCTGGTCGCATGGAACCTGCTCGAGAGCATCCGCCTGCTGGCCAATGTCGCGCGGCTGCTGGCCGACGATGCGATCGCCGGCTTCAGCGTGAGCCGTGCGCGGCTGGCCGAGGCGCTCGAGCGCAATCCGATCCTGGTCACGGCGCTCAATCCGGTCATCGGCTACGAACAGGGCGCCGCGATTGCCAAGCGCGCCTACAAGGAAGGCAAGCCGATCCGCGAGGTGGCCGCCGCGATGACGCAGTTGCCGCCCGCCGAGCTGGCCCGGCTGCTCGACCCCGCGGAGCTCGCCAAGGGCGGCATCAAGGGCGGCACGAGCGGCGGCGGCTAGGGCAGCGACGCGGCCTCGAGTGAGCGCAATGCCCGCAGACTGGCTGGCGCGGCTGCGTCGCGCGCTGTTCGCGGCGCCCGACCACGATCCCGCGCATTGGCAGCTCGCCGGACAGCCCCTGGCGGAAGCAGCGGCCGCCGAGGTGGCGCGCGCGGCGCTGCCGCAGGCGCTGCGCCACGCGGCGGTGCTGGTGCCGATCGTCGAGCGCCCGCAGGGCCCCGCATTGCTGCTGACCGCGCGCGCCGTGCACCTGCGCCACCACGCGGGGCAGATCAGCTTTCCGGGCGGCGGCATCGAGCCCGACGATGCGGATGCCGTCGCCGCGGCGCTGCGCGAGACGCGCGAGGAGATCGGCATCGACAGCCGCTTCATCCGGCCGCTCGGCTTCCTGCCCGACCAGATCGTGCTGACCGGCTTCCGCATCACGCCGGTCGTGGCGCTGCTGCAGCCGGAATTCGAACTGCGCGTCGACGATGCCGAAGTGGCGGAGGTGTTCGAGATGCCGTTGTCGATGCTGGCCGACGCGCGCAGTTTCGTGCCGGTGCGGCGCGTGTTGCGCGGCGTCGAGGTGGACTTGCAGGACGTGAACTACCAGGGCCGCGTGATCTGGGGCGCGACCGCCGGCATGCTGCTGGTGCTGCATCGAGCGCTGCGGGAGGCGGCATGAGCGCCGCGGCCGGGCGGCTCGAGGCCCTGCTGCAGCTGATGCGCCGGCTGCGCGATCCGCAGCGCGGTTGCCCGTGGGACCGCGCGCAGGACTTCGCGACGATCGCGCCGCACACGATCGAGGAAGCCTACGAGCTGGAGGACGCGATCGCGGGCGGCGAGGCGGCGCGCATCCGCGACGAACTCGGCGACCTGCTGTTCCAGGTGGTGTTCCACGCACAGCTGGCGGCGGAGCGCGGCTGGTTCGAATTCGCCGACGTCGCCGCCGGCATCCACGACAAGCTGGTGCGCCGCCATCCGCACGTGTTCGGCGACGCGGCGCCCGGCGCGGAGGCCGACCTCGCGCGCGCCTGGGACGAGGCGAAGGCACGTGAGCGCGCTGCGGCGGGTGCGGGAGGCGCGCTCGCGGGCGTTGCGCTGGCGTTGCCGGCGCTGGCGCGCGCGTCCAAGCTCGCGCGGCGCGCCGGCGCCGTGGGCTTCGACTGGTTCGACGAGCGGGCGGTGCGCCCGAAGATTGCCGAGGAGCTGCGCGAGACCGAGGAGGCCATCGGAGCCGGCGACGCGGCCGCGGTCGAGGAGGAACTCGGCGACGTGCTGTTCGCGGTGGCCAATTGGGCGCGGCTGCTGAAGGTCGATCCCGAGAGCGCGCTGCGCGCGGCCAATCGCAAGTTCGAGCGGCGCTTCGCCGCGATGGAGGCGCTGGCGCAGTCGCGCGGCTGGGCGCTGGCCGACCTGGATGCCGCGCGCTGGGAAGAGCTCTGGACCAGCGTCAAGGCGGCCGAATAACCGCTCGCGAGGGGCATCGGCGGCGCCGGGCCCGCGCCGCGGCAGGTTCAGGGGTGGTTCAGGCGGCGCTCGCTAGCATTCCGACCCATGGGCTGGAATCGCCCATGGGCCAGAGATAAGGAGCCGCTTATGTTCACCAAGGCAATGATCCCCGCACTGGCCGCCGCGTTGGTGGCGGTGGCGCCGGCCATGGCCGACCCCGATGGCGGCGGGCAGGACGATCGACCCGGCTACGCCTACGACGGCGGCAGCGCCGATGGCTACGACTACGCGCGCGTCACGCATGTCGAGCCGCGCTACCGGCAGGTGCGCATCAGCGTGCCGCGGCAGGAATGCTACACCGAGACGCGCTACGTCACCGACGGGCGCAGCTATGGCCGCGACGGGCAGACCGCCGGCGGCACGATCCTCGGCGGACTGCTCGGCGCCGTGATCGGCCACCAGATCGGCCATGGCGGCGGGCGCGCCGCGGGCACCGTGGCAGGCGCAATCATCGGCGGCGCCATCGGGCACGACGCCGCGCAGCGCGATGCCGACGAGCGCGGCTACGCCGGCTACGATGAGCGCGAAGTGCGTCCGGTCGAACGCGAGCGCTGCGTCACGCGCTACAGCGACAGCCTCGAGCAACGCATCGATGGCTACCGCGTCAGCTACCGCTACAACGGCCGCGATTACCAGACCGACCTGCCCTATGATCCGGGCGAACAGCTGCGGGTGCGCGTGACGGTCAGCCCGCAGGGATACTAGAATGCCTCTGCCGCCGCTCGTGCGCATCGCGGGCGGCGGCCTTCCGGGAGCGAGCATGAGGGCAGGGCGGCGGGTTGCAGACGGCTTGATCGCGCTGGCGCTGGCCTGTGGCGCCGGCTTCGCCGCGCCCGCGCTGGCTGCGTTCGATGATGCGCCGTCGGCGCGCACCTACGGCGCCGGCGACAGCTCGCCGCGCGATCGCATCATCGATGCGATCCAGAAGCGCTACAAGGCGCGCGTCGTGCGCGTGTCCGAGACCACGTTCAATGGTCGCGCCGCGCTCGAGCTGCGCTTGCTGTCCGACCAGCGCGTGTTCAATGTCGTGGTCGACGCCGCCTCCGGGCAGGTTCTTTCCGGAGGCTAGCGCGCTTGCGCATCCTGGTCGTCGAAGACGAAGCGGCGCTGCGTGAATCGCTGAAGCATGACCTGGTCGCCGCCGGCCATGCCGTCGACGCGGCCGCCGACGGCGAGGAAGGGCTCTACGCGGCGCTCGAGTATCCGATCGATGTCGCGATCATCGACCTGGGCTTGCCGAAGATGTCGGGCCTCGAGCTGATCCGCCGCCTGCGCAGCGCCGGCAAGAGCTTCGGCGTGCTGGTGCTCACCGCGCGCGATCGCTGGCAGGACAAGGTCGAGGGCCTGAGCGCCGGCGCCGATGACTACGTCGCCAAGCCGTTCCATTTCCCCGAGGTGCAGGCGCGCCTGGCGGCGCTGCTGCGCCGCGCCAGCGGCTGGACGACGCCGCTCCTGCAGTGCGGGCCGGTCGTGCTCGACACGCGCGCGCAGACGGTGACGGTGCACGGCGCCGCGGTGGAGCTGACCAGCTTCGAGTACCGCCTGCTCGAGCACCTGATGCTGCATGCCGGCGAGGTGATCTCGAAGACCGAGCTGACCGAGAAGCTCTACGAGCAGGATTTCGAACGCGACAGCAACGTCATCGAGGTGCTGATCGCGCGCCTGCGGCGCAAGCTCGATCCGGACGACACGCTCAAGCCGATCGAGACGCTGCGCGGCCGCGGCTACCGGATCACGCTGGCGCGCACCGCGGCGGCCGAGTAGCCGGCCGCGCGGCGCAAGTCCATGGCCCGCACCCCTTCGGTCAGCCGCCAGCTGGTGTTCGCCGTGGCCGTGCCGCTGGTGCTGTCCTTCGCGCTGACGGTGTTCGTGCTCGACCGCATATTCAACGAATCGGCCTGGCAGGCGCTGCGCGAGCGGCTCGACCAGGAAGTGATCTCGCTGGTCAGCGCCGCCGAGCTGACCGACGCCGGCCGCTTCGATGTGCGCATGGCGGATTCCGAATCGCGCCTCAGCCGCCCGCGCTCGGGCCAGTACGCCGCGGTCCGCAACGCGCGCGGCCGGGTGCTGTGGAGCTCGCCCTCGATCGAGGGCGTGGCGCTCGATTTCGGCGCGCCGGTCGCGACCGGCCGGTCGGTCTTCTTCAGGACGCGGCTGGCCAACGGCGCCGAGCTCGCCATCCTCAGCCGCGGGCTCGAATGGGACTACGCGCCCGGCAACACGGCCAACCTGGTGTTCAGCGTGGCCGAGGATCTCACCGAGCAGAATGCGCAGCTGCAGCGCTTCCGCCACCAGCTGGAGGCCTGGTTCGGCGTGCTGGCGCTGCTGCTGCTGGCGGTGCTCGGCGGGCTGTTGCGCCGCGTGCTGCGGCCGGTGCGGCGGCTCGAGCAGGAGATTGCCGAAGTCGACAGCGGCCGGCGTGCGCAGCTCGGCGAAGGGTTCCCGCGCGAGCTCGCCGGCGTCGCACGTTCGCTCAACGCGCTGTTGCGCTCGGAGCGCGCGCGCATCGCGCGCTACCGCGATACGCTCGGCAACCTCGCGCACAGCCTCAAGACGCCGCTCGCGGTCATGCGCGCCGCGCTGGCGGGCGGCGCGGCGCAGCGCGCGACTCTCGACCACGAGATCGACCGCATCGCCCGCATCGTCGATCACCAGCTGCAGCGCGCCGCGACCAGCGGCGGCGTGACGCTCGGGCAGCAGACCGTCCCGGTCGCGCCGGTGGTGGCCGACCTGCGCGTCGCGCTGCTCAAGGTGCATTCCGGCAAGGACCTGAGCATCGATGCCGAGATCGCGCCCGAGGCGGGATTCGCCGGCGATGGCGGCGACATCACCGAGCTGCTCGGCAAC
>DATKLZ010000123.1:0-7316 GCA_035542135.1 Steroidobacteraceae bacterium
GCGGCGGCGTTCCCACCAGAACAACGCGGCGATGAACAGCGCCCCGGCCAGCAGCAGGATCGGCCGCAACCAGATCATGCCCTTGTCATGCCCTTGGGGCCCGGGAACCCTAGACGGCCGCGAGACGCACGGCCGCGTCCACGTCGACCGACACCAGGCGCGACACGCCCGGCTCGTTCATCGTCACACCCAGCAGCTGCGAAGCCAGTTCCATGGTGGTCTTGTTGTGCGTGATGAATATGAACTGTACGCGGCTCGACATCTCGCGCACGATGTCGCAGAACCGCGCCACGTTGTGCTCATCGAGCGGCGCATCGACCTCATCGAGCAGGCAGAATGGCGCCGGATTCAGGTCGAAGATCGAAAAGACGAGCGCGACGGCGGTCAGCGCCTTCTCGCCGCCCGAGAGCTGCGAGATCGTGCTGTTGCGCTTGCCCGGCGGCCGCGCCATCACGGCCACGCCGGCGGCGAGCGGGTCGTCGCCCACCAGTTCGAGGTAGGCATGGCCGCCGCCGAACAGGCGCGGGAATTTCTCCTTCAAGCCGGCATTGACGCGGTTGAAGGTATCCTCGAAGCGCGCGCGGGTCTCCTTGTCCATGCGCTTCATCGCGTCTTCGAGCGTCGAGAGCGCCTCGCTGACGTCGGCGAACTGGCGATCCAGGTAGCTCTTGCGCTCGGCCTGCTGCGCCAGCTCCTCGATCGCCGCCAGGTTGACCGGGCCGAGCTTCTCGATGTCGGCGCGCGCCTCCTCGAGGCGCGCCTCCCAGTCCGTCACGTTCGCGTCCGCGGCCAGGCCGGCGGTGATGTCCGCCAGCTCGAAGCGTGTCTGCGCGAACTGCTCGGCCAGCGACTCGCGCCGCACGCGCGATTCCTGCGCCTGCATGCGCGCGGTGTCCATCGCGGCGCGCGCCGCGGCCACGCGCTGCTCGGCGCCCGAGCGCCGTTGCTCGATCGCGCGCAGTTCCTGGTCCGCGTCTTCCTGGGCCTGGCGCGCGTTGGCCAGCTCCGCCTCCACTTCGACGCGACGATCGAGCGCGGCCTGCAGCCGCGCGCGCAGTTCCAGCACCGGCGCATCGCCGTCGGCCAGCTCGGCGCTCAACGCCTCGTGCCGCTGCGTGAGCTGCGCGCGCTGCTCGACCAGCCGCGCCGCCGCCGTCTGCATCGATTCCAGCGCCGCGCGCCGGCTCTCGTTACGGATCATCGCCTCGCGAACGGCCAGCTGCGCCGCCTGCGCCGCGCGGCGCGCCGCGGCGCCGCGTTCGCGCAGCAGTTCGCGCTCGTCGACCAGCAGCGGCTGGCGGCTGTCGAGCCGCTGCAATTCCAGCAACGCCTGGTCATACGCCGCCTGGGCCTGCATCAAGCCGGCGCGTGCGCGCGCCAGTTCGGCATCGACCTCGCCGCGCTCGCCCTCGAGCCGCATGCGGCGCAGCTGCGCCTCGTCCTGGCGCGCCTGCATGGCGCCCAGCTGCGCGCGCAGTTCGCCGTGCCCGCGGTGCGCGGCCTGGATCTGCGCCTGCACCTCGTCGCGCTCGCGTTCCACTGCCGCGGCGCGGGCCCGCAAGGCCGCCAGCGCGGCCTCCGCTTCCTGCAGCGCCGCCGCGGCCGCCTCGCTGTCACGGCCGATCTGCTTGAGCCGTTGCGCGCGCTCGAGCACGCCGGCATGCGGATCGCCGCCGCGCCGCAGCCGCAGCCAGTCGCGCCCGAGCCACTCCCCGGCGCGCGTCACCAGCGAATCGCCGGGCGGCAGCTGGCGCCGCTCCCGCATGGCCTGCGCCAGCGTCTCGCAGGTTCGCACCCGCGACAGGATCGCCAGCGCGGCTGCCGGTCCGTGCACCTGCGCGGCGAGCGTGCCCGCTCCGCCGCCCTGCCCGCCGGCGGCCGTCTCGAGGAACGACAGCGTGCCGCGCTCGAGCTGCTGCAGTTCATCGCCGAGCTGGTCGAGGTCGTCGACGCACACCGCCTCGAGGTAGTCGCCCAGCACGGTTTCGACGGCATGCTCCCAGCCGGCCGCGACGACCAGCGTGTCGGCGACGCGGGTCGGAGTGCCGTGGCCGGACCGACGACCGAAACCCTCCAGCCAGGCGGCGGCGGCCGGGTCCTTCTCGCCGAGCGCCGCCCGCTGCAGCGCTTCGAGCGACAGCAGTTCCGCGCGCGCCCGGTCACGGCGCGCCCGCAGCTCCTCGAGCCGCCGTTCGCTGTCGTGTTGCTCGCCGCGCAGCTGCTGCGCGCTGGCGAGCAGGGCGCTGAGCCGCGATTCCAGCGCCTGCGCCTGCTGCGCCGCGGCCGCTTCGCGCTGCGACAGACCTTCCAGCGTCTCGCCGTCGCGCTGGCGGCCCAGCGATTCGTGCTCGACCGCCAGCCGGTCGGACTGCGCCTGCAGGCGCAGCAGCTGGCCCTCGAGCTGCTCGATGCGCGCCGCTTCGACGCCACTGCCCTGGCGCGCGGCGCCCAGCTCGCGATTGAAATCCTCCCAGCGCTCCTGCCAGGCGACGAACTCGGCCTCGGCCGCCGCCAGCGCCGCACCGGCGGCCTGGTCAGCGGCCTGCAGCGTTGCCAGCTCGGGCGCCAGCGCGGCCAGCTCCGCCTGCAGCTGCGCGATGCGCTCCTGGTCGGCGACGATGCGCGCCCCGACCTCGGTGAGCGTCGCCTCGGTCTGCTGCAGGTCCTGGCGATGCCGGTTGCGCAGCTCGGTGGTATGGCGGATGTTCTCCTCGGTGCGCGTGACCTCGGCGCCGAGCTCGTAGTAGCGCCCCTGCACCGCGCCGAGCGCCGCGCCAAGTTCGGCATGGAACTCGCGCTGCTTCTCCAGTGCCGCCTCGCAGGAACGCTGTTCGGCCAGTTCCTGCTGCATCAGCAGTTCCGCCTGCTGCGTGGCCGCGTCCTGCACCGCCGTGCCGCCCTCGAGTTCGCGCATGCGCAGCGCCAGCAGTTCGGCGGTCAACGTGCGCTCGCGCCCGCGCAGTTCCTGGTAGCGCCGCGCCGTGGCGGCCTGGCGCTGCAGGTGGCGGATCTGCTTGTCCACTTCGTCGCGCAGGTCCTGCACGCGCGCCAGGTTCTCGCGCGTGTCGGCGATGCGGCCCTCGGTCTCGCGGCGGCGCTCCTTGTACAACGAGATGCCCGCCGCCTCCTCGATGAACGCGCGCATGTCGTCGGCCCGTGCCTCGATGACGCGCGAGATCATGCCCTGCTCGATGATCGCGTAGCTGCGCGACCCGAGCCCCGTGCCGAGGAACAGCTGCGTGATGTCCTTGCGCCGGCAGCGGCCGCCATTGATGAAGTAGCTCGAGCTGCCGTCGCGCGCCACGACGCGCTTGAGCGAGATCTCGCTGTAGCTGGCGTACGGGCCGCCGATCTTGCCATCGGCATTGTCGAACACCAGCTCGACCGAGGCCGTGCCGATCTGCTGGCGTGAACTCGAGCCGTTGAAGATGACATCGGCCATCGACTCGCCGCGCAGGTGGCGCGCCGACAGTTCGCCCATGACCCAGCGCACCGCATCGATGACGTTCGACTTGCCGCAGCCATTGGGCCCGACGACGCCGGTCAGGTTGCTGGGCAAATGCACGGTCGTCGGATCGACGAAGGACTTGAACCCGGCCAATCGGATCTTGCTCAGTCGCATCGGTATTCCCGTGACTCCAGGAGGGTGCGGCGGCCCGCGGCGGTAGTGTAGATTATCGCCCAGACATGTCCACGAAACCCAGCCCCGAGCTCGAGACCTTCAGCAATCCCGCGCCGGAGCGGGACTACACGATCCGCATGCTCATCCCGGAATTCACCTGCCTGTGTCCGCGCACCGGGCAACCGGACTTCGCGACGCTCGAGCTCGAGTACGTGGCCGACCGCCTGTGCGTCGAACTCAAGTCGCTGAAGCTCTACATCTGGTCGTTCCGCGATCGCGGCGCCTTCCATGAAGCCGTGACCAATGAGATCCTGGCCCGGCTGGCGGGGCTCCTGCAGCCCCGGTTCATGCGCCTGACCGCCCGATTCAACGTGCGTGGCGGCATCACGACCAGCGTCATCGCCGAACACCGCCACCCGCAGTGGCAAGCGCCGATCCCCGTGACTTTGCCCTGAAAGCAAGGGTTTCCTGACGCCAAACGGCGACCCCCGCGTGGACTGTACAGCGCGGATCCCCCCGGTATAATCGCGCGCTCGAAAATTTCCAGCAGCCTCGCGACCCGCCCGCCTGGAGCGTCAGACATGGCCAGCAAAAAGCCTGCTTCCAAAGTCCGGAAAGCCGCCAAGCCCCCCGCCCGCCCTGCGGCGCGCAAGGCTTCCGCGCACCGGGCGGAGGCCCGCAAGGCACCGGCCAGCACCCAGCGCGCCGGCTCGGCCCGCGCCGCGGCCCGCGGCGGCGCGCGTCCGGCGACCCGCCCCGCCGCCAAGGGCGCTGCCGCGCTAGCCGCTGCGGCAAAGACCGCTCCCGCCACGCCCGCAACGCCGGAGCGCCCGGCCAAGACCGCCGCGGCGGCCGGCAAGGCCGGCCCGGCAGCCAGCCGCAACTCTCCGCTGCCGGTCATCACGACGGTTCGTACCGGCGTGCGCACCGTGCCCGATGCAGACGAAAGCGATGGGGCCGACCCCGGGAGCCTGCTGGCCGGCCCGCGCAACGTCAAACCCTATGTGGCACGCCGCGGCGAGCAATACATGGGCAAGCAGCAGCTGGCCCATTTCCACCAGATCCTGACCAACTGGAAGCGCGATCTGATGATGGAAGTCGACCGCACCGTGACCCACATGAAGGATGAAGCGGCGAACTTCCCCGACCCGAACGACCGCGCCACGCAGGAAGAGGAATTCAGCCTCGAGCTGCGCACCCGTGATCGCGAGCGCAAGCTGATCCGCAAGATCGACGAGGCTCTCAAGCGCGTCGAGGATGGCACCTACGGCTACTGCCTCGAGACCGGCGAGGAAATCGGCATCAAGCGGCTCGAAGCGCGGCCGGTGGCCACCCTGAGCCTCGAGGCACAGGAGCGCCGCGAGCGGCGCGAGCGCCAGTACGGTGACCGCGACGACCGCTATCGCTGAGTCCCGTTCGGGCCGCGCGCTCCCCGTTTCCGCCGGCCGTTTCGCACCTTCGCCCACCGGCGCGCTGCACCTCGGCTCGCTGGCCACCGCCGCCGCCAGTTTCCTCGACGCCCGCCACCATGGCAGCCGCTGGCTGCTGCGGGTCGAAGACCTCGATACCGCGCGCGTCGTGCCGGGCGCCGCCGACCAGATCCTGCGCACGCTCGAAGCCCTGGGCTTCCAGTGGGACGGCGTCGTCGCGTACCAGAGCCGGCGCCTCGACCTGTACCGCGATGCAATCGCGCGGCTCGAGGCCGCCGGGCTCGCCTACGCCTGCAGCTGCACGCGCCGCGACATCGGGGCGACCGACGACACGGGCGGCTACGCCGGCACCTGCCGAGCCGGGCCGACCAAACCCGGCCCCACGGCGATGCGCTTCCGCGCCGACCTCTGCCCGGTTGGTCCGTTCATCGATCGCCTCCAGGGGCCGGTCGACATCGACGCCTCCGCGCAGGGCGATCCCATCATCCGCCGGCGCGACGGCCTCTATGCCTACCAGCTGGCGGTCGTCGTGGACGACGCCGACCAGGGCGTCACGGACGTGGTGCGCGGTGCCGACCTGCTGCCAAGCACCTCCTGGCAGCGCTCGCTGCAGCGGGCGCTGTCGTACCCGGAGCCGCGCTATGCGCACCTGCCGCTGGTGTGCGAACCCGATGGGAGCAAGCTGTCGAAATCCGCGCGGGGCGTCGAGCCCCTGCCCGGCGCGCCCGGCGCGCTGCTGTGGCGGGTGCTGGCGCTGCTGCGGCAATCGCCGCCGCAGGCACTGCGCACCGCGCCGCCGGCGGAGCTGTGGGCCTGGGCGATCGGGCATTGGCGCCTCGGGCCCTTGCGCGGTGTGGCAAGCCTGCCAGCCGATTGATAAGGTAGGCCCTCTTGCCGGGGAGGTGTGCGATGAGCGAGCCGCGCCTGATCAAGAAATACCCGAACCGTCGCCTGTACGACACCGAGCTCAGCCGCTACATCACGATCGAAGACATCCGCGCGCTGATCAACGCGCGCACCCGCCCACGCATCGTCGAACAACGGAGCGGCGCCGACATCACGCGCAGCGTGCTGCTGCAGGTGGTGGCCGACCTGGAGCTCGGCCAGTCGGCGCGGCTCAGCGAAAAATTCCTGACCGGGTTGATCCGCAGCTACGAGCTGAGCCCGGCGGCGCCCGCCGCCGCGGCACTCGAGCAGTGCATCGCGCAGCAGCTCGGCGCGGGGACAGCGGCGGAACTCGGCGCCTAGCGCCGATGCGAGGGGACGCGCGCGGCGGGCACGGCCGCCCGCGGCGCGCCGCTCAGTTCTGGCCGACGTCGCGCATCGACAGGCGCACGCGCCCCTGCCGGTCGACTTCCAGCACCTTGACCTTGATCACATCGCCCTCGCGCAGCTTGTCGGCCACGCGCTCGACGCGCTCGTCGGAGATCTGCGAGATGTGCACCAGGCCGTCGCGCCCCGGCAGGATCGTGACGAAGGCGCCGAAGTCCATGAGCTTGGCGACCTTGCCCTCGTAGACGCGGCCGACTTCGACATCGGCCGTGATCAGTTCGATGCGCCGCTGCGCCTCGCGGCCGGCCGTGCCGATCACCGAGGCGATCTTGACGGTGCCGTCGTTCTCGATATCGATCGTGGTACCCGTTTCCTCGGTGATCTGTCGGATCACCGCTCCGCCCTTGCCGATGACGTCGCGGATCTTCTCCGGATCGATCTTCAGCGTGATGATCGACGGTGCCCACTCCGACATCTTCTCGCGCGGCCGCTCGAGCACCTTGGCCATCTCGCCGAGGATGTGCAGCCGGCCCTCGCGCGCCTGCGCCAGCGCCACCTTCATGATCTCGGGCGTGATGCCCTCGACCTTGATGTCCATCTGCAGCGCGGTGATGCCCTCGCGGGAACCCGCGACCTTGAAATCCATGTCGCCGAGGTGATCCTCGTCGCCGAGGATGTCGGTCAGCACCTGGAAGCGGCTGCCTTCGAGCACCAGGCCCATGGCGACGCCGGCCACGGGCGCCTTCACCGGCACGCCGGCGTCCATCAGCGCCAGGCTCGTGCCGCACACGCTGGCCATCGAGCTCGAGCCATTCGACTCGAGGATCTCCGACACGACGCGGATCACGTAAGGGAAGGCATCCATGTCGGGCATCATGGCGTTCACGCCGCGGCGCGCCAGGTTGCCGTGGCCGATCTCGCGGCGCTTCGGCGAGCCCATCATGCCGGTCTCGCCGACCGAGAACGGCGGGAAGTTGTAGTGCAGCATGAAG
>DATKLZ010000124.1:0-11001 GCA_035542135.1 Steroidobacteraceae bacterium
GACAGGATCAGGTGCTGCCGAACGCTGGTGAAGAAATACCGGCCGGTCTGCGCATCGAAGTCGACGTCTTCCGTCAACAGGTTCGCATCGGCAAGCGACAACAGATCGCGCCCCCGATCGGCCTCGGCGCGATTCGCCTCGAGATGGCGCTGCACGGCATCCCAGCCACGCGCGCTCCGGAGCAGTTC
Source organism: Steroidobacteraceae bacterium (assembly GCA_035542135.1). Classification (GTDB taxonomy): domain Bacteria; phylum Pseudomonadota; class Gammaproteobacteria; order Steroidobacterales; family Steroidobacteraceae; genus FEN-1191. The sequence continues at coordinate 189 of DATKLZ010000124.1, forward strand.
GAAGTCCGGCGAGATGGCGAGGAGATCGCCCCCCTCGCCCAGGCTGGCGTAGCGCTCGAGGATCGCAATCGCTGCGGCGCGCATGCCGCGTCTGGATTGCGCGAGGGCCAATTCGAGCAGGGCATTGGGCGCGTCGGGCAGCAGCGTCTGCAGACGGAGGGCGGCCCGATAGTATTGTTCCCGGTTGCCGCTGTGCCGTGCCTCGCGCAGTGCCTGGCGCAGCTGCCCGTACTCGACCGTCGCCGCCGGCTGGCTCGTCGCGGCTTCCGGCGCCGGCAGGGCTGTGGACATCACTGACCACAGCAGGAGCGGCGCGAGCATGCTCCCAGTTCGACTCACGAATGGTCCAACCCGTCCACCCAGTCACCCCCGATCCAGTTCGCTCCGGAATCTTCGCGGTGACATGCCCGACATCCTGCGGAAGAACCTTCCGAAGTAGCTCGGGTCCGCAAAGCCCAGGTCATGGGCGATCGATTCGGCCGTGCGGTCGGTGTACAGCAGCAATCGCCTTGCCTCGACCGCGATCCGCTCCAGCAGCACCTGCTTGGCGCTGCGACCGAGTTGCTTCCTGCACAACGCGGACAGGTGGCCGGGGGTGACCGCGAGCTTGCCGGTGTATTCGGATGTGCGATGCAGGTGCCGGAAATGCCGTTCGACCAGTTCCTGGTACCTGCGCACTATAGCGTGTGTGGGAGGGGGCGAGGGAGCCGGGTGCGCGGCGGCGTACAGGCGCGCCAGCCGGATGAGTATCTCGTGGAGCTGCGCACGCAGCAGGTGCACGCTGTCCGGGCGGATGCGCTGCAGTTCGTCGCGCATGGCGAGCATCTGGCGGCGCAGCCCCGCGGCAGTGCGTGGCGCAAGGGCGAGCGCGGACCGCTCGCCGGCTTCGTGTCGGAAGTAGGGCAACCGGTCGACGAACTGCGTATCGCGGAAGTACTCCTGCAGGAACAATGCCGGGAAGAACAGGCAGATTCCGTCGAGTTTCGGCACGCGCCACCGTCGCACCTGCCCGGGCGTCGTGAACAGCATGCGCCCCGGCCGCACCTCCAGTGGAACGCCGTCCAGCAGGAATGTGCCGCGGCCGCGCGTGACCAGCAGGATGTCGTGAAAGTCGAGGGCATGCGGCTCGTCCAGGATGAACGTCGGCATCTCGTGGATCCACGCCACGTCGACGAGCAGCTCGCGTCCGTACTTCGCCCGGTGGAAAGCGATCCGGCGCATCAGGATAAAAGTACCAGAAAGTCCTTCGTTCTGCTCTTCCGTCCGTCCGATCATGTCCCGATGCTTGCGCACGTGAGATACCGTTACACGCTGTCCGCGCTCCTGGCTGTCGCCGCGTTGCACGCAGGTCCGCTCGCTGCGCAGTCCACTTTCCACGGCGACAATGCGCGCAGCGGCGTGTTCGACTCGGTCGCGCCCGCTGCCGTCCCCAGGGTGATCTGGAAGTTCCAGACCGGCGCGCCGATCTTCGGGTCGGCGGCCGTCGTCGGCGGAGTCGTGTATGTCGGGAGCGACGACGGCTTCCTGTACGCACTCGACGAAGCCACCGGATCATTGAAGTGGAAGTTCGAGACGCAGGGGCGCATCGCCTCGACGCCGGCCGTGCGCGACGGAGTCGTTTATTTCGGCAGCTATGATGGCGCGTTCTACGCCGTTGACGCTGCGGCCGGCAAGCAGAAATGGAAGTTCGACGTCGACTACGAGCGCCGCTTTGCCGCACCCGGCATCCACGGCAACGTGCCCGCGCGCCAGGTCATTCCGGACGCCTGGGACTTCTACCAGTCCTCGCCGGTGGTCGAGGGCGGCCACGTGTTCTTCGGCAGCGGCGACGGCAACGTCTACGCGCTCGAGGCAGCGACCGGCGCGCTGCGCTGGAAGTTCCATACCGCGGATGTCGTCCACTCTTCGCCGGCGATCGCCGGCGACACGCTCTACATCGGCAGCTTCGACACCTGGCTCTACGCGCTCGACGTCGAGCGCGGCACGGAGCGCTGGCGGTTCAAGACCGGCGAGGACCCGGTGAACTACAACCAGACCGGCCTGACGTCGTCCCCGGTCGTCGTCGATGGCACGGTCTACTTCGGATGCCGCGACGCGCACGTGTACGCCGTCGACGCCACGACCGGCAGGCAGAAATGGGCGTTCTACACTGACCACGGCTGGGTGAGCGCAACGCCGGCGGTGCGGAGCGGCTCGCTCTATGTCGGCACCGGCTCGAGCCTGAGGTTCCTCGCGCTCGATACGGCAACCGGCAAGCCGCGCTACTCCGTGCCGATCAAGTCCGCGATCTTCTCTTCGGTGGCGCTTGCCGGTAACCTGGCCATCGTCGGCACGTTCTCCGGCGAACTCGACGCGTTCGATGCGACGAGCGGCGCGCTCGTCTGGCAATTCGTCACGGATGCGCGCAAGGCGGACGCGCGCAGGATCTTCAAGCCGGATGGAACGCTCGACCCGGACGTGCTCGGCCAGTCGATGTTCAGCGACTTCGAGAACATGTACGTGACGATGGACAAGCGCCTTTCGGTGGGCTCGATCCTCGCTTCGCCGGTCGTCGACAAAGGCACGATCTTCGTCGGGACGGCCAAGGGCATCCTTTACGCGCTGAGGTGAGCCCTGCGACGCGCACGTGACGGACCTAGAGCGTGCGCAGGTACTCGCGGCTCATCGCCAGCGACTCGAGTATCGGGCGCTTGAACGGTGCTTCCTGCTCGACGAAGTAGCCCTGGAGTTTCGCGGCCCGCGCCGCTTCGAAGACCGCGTGCCAGTCGATCAGTCCCTGGCCGACTTCAACGGATCGGAATCCGGTGGGACTCGCCGGATCCCTGACCATGTCCTTGACGTGCAGCAGGTCCAGGCGATCGGCATGGGTCCTGATCATCGAGGCGGGATCGCGGCCGCCGACCCGCACCCAACCCAGGTCCATTTCCAGCCGCAATTCGTGCGGGTCGGTCGCGGCGAGCAACAGGTCGTAGCCGCAGGTGCCGTCGCCCAGGTCGACGAATTCCATCGGATGATTGTGGTACGCGAAGCGGAGCCCCGAGCGCGAGACGGTGGGCGCGATCTCGGCCAGGTGCGCGGCATTGATCTTCCACGCGTCGCGCGTCATCGCGGCGGTCATCGCCGCGACCCAGTCCTGGCGTGGATCGAGCGGCGTCGGCGGCTGGGGCGAGGCGCACACGAGCCAGGTGGCGCCAAGGTCCAGCGCTGCCTGTATGGTCTGGTCGAGCCGCCCGACCAGGTCCGCCATGTTGGCGTGCATGCTGCGGCAGGCCAGGCCTGCATCCGCGATGCGCGTGCGCATCTGCGCGGCAGTGAGCCCCAGCAAGCCCGCGGTTTCCACGGTCTCGTACCCGAGGCGCTTGAGCGCGCGCAGCGTGCCGGGCAGGTCGACCGCGAGCTCGGCCGCCACGGAATAAAGCTGCACACCGCAGGGCCATTGGGCGGTGCGGTGCTTCGAAGCCGGCGCCGTCGACCACGCCGAGGCGCGGGTCGCGGCACCCGCCGCGACGGCCAGTACTCCGAGCAGCACCTGGCGGCGGGACAGTGCGTCTTGTCGATTGGCATTCTCGTCCACGGCGATCGAATCTAGCGCAAGCGCGCCGACATCTCCACGTTTCCGGACCGAAGCTTGTGTGCCGGGTGCGGAAGCGCTTAACTTGCGCATGCCTTTCGTAACGGATCGAACGCAGCGCAGCACCTACGACGTTGTCGTGGTCGGCTCCGGCGCCGCGGGCGGACAGTCGGCGTATACGCTGTGCATGGATGGCGCCCGCGTGCTGATGCTCGAGGCCGGGCGCAAGTACTTCCCCGAGGCTGAAACGGCGATGTTCCAGACACCAGACCAGGCACCGCTCGGGGGCACGGGCACGCCGGACAAGCCCTTCGGATTCTACGACGCCACCGTGGACGGCGGCTGGCAGGTGCCCGGCGAACCCTATGCGCGCGCCACCGAAGAAGACGCTGGTCGCTTCGAATGGTGGCGGGCGCGCATGCTCGGCGGACGCACCAACCACTGGGGACGCATCTCGTTGCGCAACGGCCCCTACGATTTCAAGCCCTACAGCCGCGACGGACTCGGCTTCGACTGGCCGATCGGCTATGAAGACATCGCTCCTTACTACGACAAGGTCGAGTTGCTGATCGGTGTGTACGGGTCGAATGAAGGCCTCGAGAACACGCCCGATTCCCCGCCCGGATGCCTGCTGCCGCCGCCGAAGCCGCTGGTCAGCGACCTGCTGGTGCGGCAACGCGCCGGACGACTGGGCATCCCGGTGGTCCCCGGTCACCGCGCGGTGCTGACACAGCCGCTCGATGCCGTGCACACGCCAGCGCTCTTGCATCCCGGCAATGCCACGGCGCAGAAGATCCTCGCCGAGGACATGCGCAAGCGCGCGGCCTGCATCTGGGCCACGCCATGCGGGCGCGGCTGCGCCATCCGCGCCAACTACCAATCGACGACCGTGCACCTGCCGCCGGCGCTCGCCACCGGCAACCTCGACATCCGCACCGATGCAATGGCCTACGAAGTGACGCTGGGGCGCGACGGGCGCGCGAGCGGCGTGAATTTCATCGACCGCATCAGCGGCCGGCAGCGGCATGTTGCCGCGCGTGTCGTCATCCTCGCCGCCAGCGCCTGCGAGTCGGTGCGCATCCTGCTCAATTCGAAGAGCACGCGGTTTCCGCAGGGGCTCGCGAACTCCAGCGGCAAAGTGGGGCGCTACCTGATGGACACGGTCGGCAGCAGCCTGGGCGGGCAGGTTCCGCTGCTCGAAAACCTGCCGCCGCTGAATGAAGATGCCGCGGGAGGCGACCAGATGTACGTGCCCTGGTGGCTCTACAAGGAGCAGCACGCCGGCAAGCTGGATTTCGCGCGCGGATACCACATCGAATTCGGCGGCGGCAAGCGGATGCCCGGCCACGGCACCGGCGCCGCCATGGAATGGCTCACGGGCGGGAGCTTCGGCCGGAAGTTCAAGGAGGACGTGCGCCGTTACTACGGTTCATTCGTCTATTTCGATGGTCGCGGCGAGATGATTCCGAATGACCAGTCGTATTGCGAGATCGACGGGAGCCTGAAGGACAAGTGGGGCATCCCGGTGCTCAGGTTCCACTGGGGCTGGTCGGACCACGAGCGGCGGCAGGCCGCGCACATGCAGAAGACCTTCGCGGAAATCATTGCAGCCATGGGTGGCCGCGTGGAGGGAGCGCCGCAGGCCGATGGCGCGCTGGCCATCGCGCCCGGCGGCTCGATCATCCACGAAGTGGGCGGCGCCATCATGGGCGCTGACGCCGGCACCTCGGTCACGAATCACTGGTGCCAGACCTGGGACGTGAACAACCTGTTCGTGGCCGACGGCGCCGTGTTCGCGTCCAACGCCGACAAGAACCCGACCTTGACGATCATGGCGCTCGCCTGGCGAGCGGCCGACCATATCCTCGAGCGCATGCGGCGCAAGGAGCTGTGATGGACCGGCGCACGACCATCAAATGGGTATTGGCGGCCGGCGCTGCCTGGCCACTGGCCAGGGCTGGCGGCGCGCGTGCCGGGGTTCCGTCCGCTGCACCAGCCGAGGCGCACGGCTATGGAACGGATCCGGACCTGCAGCGGATCCATCGCCCCGGCGACATTTGGCCCCTGACCCTGACCGCAACGCAACGGCAGCTCGCGGGTGTCCTTGCCGACATCATCATCCCCGCCGACGAACATTCGCCGGGCGCCTCGGCCGTCGGCGTGGTCGACTTCATCGATGAATGGGTGAGCGCGCCTTACCCCGAGCACCGCGGCGACCGCACGACCATCGTGGATGGCTTCGCGTGGCTGGACGCCGAGGGCGCGAGGCGCAGCGGCAAGTCCTTCGTGGCGTTGGGTGCTGCCGAGCAACACGGCATCTGCGCCGACATCTGCAATCCGTCGCGTGCCGCGCCCGACCGGCAGGACGCGGCGCGGTTCTTCTCGCGTTTCCGTGATCTGACCGCCGGCGCGTTCTATTCGACGCCGGTCGGCCGCAAGGACCTCGGCTTCATTGGCAACGTGGCGCTCACGAAATTCGACGGGCCGCCGCCCGAGCTTCTGAAGAACCTGGGCCTGCTGTAGCTCGATTCCGACAGGAGGAGTGCCGTGAAGAAATCCCATTGCTTCGAAGCGTTGCTGGCCTGCGCGTGCTGGGCGAGCTTGCTGGCGCAGCCAGCACATGCCGATGCGGCCTCACCATCATGGCAACCGCTATTGGAAGACCACGGTGCCGCCGCGTGGCGCGGCTGGGAGTCCGGCAGCTTGCCGGCGGGCTGGCACGTTGCCCACGGCGTGCTGTCCAAGGACGGTCCGGTCGAAGACCTGGTCACGCACCAGAGCTTCGGGAATTTCGAGCTCGAGTTCGAATGGAAGATCGGCAAGGGCGGCAACAGCGGCGTCTTCTACCGCGTCACGCGAGACTACGACCACGTGTATTGGAGCGGCCCGGAATACCAGCTGCTCGATGACGCGAACGCGCCGGATGGCCGCAACCGGCTCACCGCGGCTGCGGCGGCCTACGCGCTCTACGGCGCGCCGGCCGGCATCGTCAAACCCTTCGATCACTGGAACCGCGCGCGGCTGGTCGTGAACGGCGCGCACGTCGAGCATTGGCTCAACGGGCGCAAGGTCGTCGAGTATGAATTGCAGAGCGCGGACTGGAAGAACAAGGTCGCCGCGAGCAAGTTCGCGGCCTACCCCGGCTACGGTATGGCGAGCAAGGGCCTGATCGGCTTGCAGGGCGATCATCCCGGTGCGCTGGCCATCCGCCGCATGCGGATTCGCATATTACGCTGATGGCCGCCCCAGCGTGAGAGCCAGCCTGAAGATCCGCCTTGGCGCGATGATGCTGCTCCAGTTCTTCATCTGGGGCGGATGGTTCGTCACGATGGGCAGCTACCTGGCGGCCAACCTGGCAGCCACGGGCTCGCAGAGCGCGTTGGCCTACTCGACGCAATCCTGGGGCGCCATCATTGCGCCGTTCGCGATCGGGCTCATCGCCGACCGGTATTTCAATGCCGAGCGATTGCTCGGCATCCTGCACCTGGCCGGCGCCGCGCTGTTGTATCTCCTGTCGACGGCGCGGAACTTCGCGGAGTTCTACCCATGCCTGCTCGGCTACATGATGCTCTACATGCCGACGCTGGCGCTGGTCAATGCGATCGCGTTCCGGCAGATGGATGATCCCTCGCGGCATTTCTCGAAGATCAGGTTGTGGGGCACGATCGGCTGGATTGCCGCCGGCCTGGTCATCAGCTACGTGTACTCGTGGGATGCGCCGGCGGCGCTGGCGGGCGGCGCGTTGCGGCACACGTTCACGATGTGCGCCGCGGCCTCGCTCCTGCTGGGTGTCTACAGCTTCACGCTGCCGGGCACGCCGCCGCGCGTGCGGCCCGGCGAGCGCGTGAGTGTGCGCGACCTGCTGGGGCTCGACGCGCTGTCGCTGCTGAAGGACCGGAATTTCCTGCTGTTCTTCGCGGCGTCGATCCTGATCTGCGTGCCGCTGGCGTTCTACTACCAGTACGCCAACCTGTTCCTGACGGAGACGCACCTGGCCAACGCCACCGGCAAGCAGACGCTGGGGCAGGCGTCCGAGGTGCTGTTCATGCTGGCGCTGCCCTGGTTCCTCAAGCGGGCCGGCATGAAGGCCACGCTGCTGGTGGGCATGCTCGCATGGGCAGTGCGTTATTTCCTGTTCGCGCACGGCAATCCGCAGTCCCTGGCCTGGATGCTGCTGGTCGGCATCGCGCTGCACGGCGTCTGCTACGATTTCTTCTTCGTCTCCGGGCAGATCTACACCGATGCCCGGGCCGGCGAGCGCTGCAAGAGCGCCGCGCAGGGCATGATCACGCTGGCGACCTACGGGGTGGGCATGCTGGCCGGGTTCTGGGCCGCGGGACGGATCGCCAGCCAATATGCGTCGCAGGGGGCGCACGACTGGGGCGCCATCTGGCTGTACCCCGCGGGCTTTGCGCTGGCGGTGGCGCTGCTGTTCGCGCTGGCTTTCCGGAATGAGCGCGTGGTCGGCGGCCCGGCCAGGGAGTGAGCATGGGGATCCGGCAGTTTGCTCCGCGGCCGATGCGGCTCAGCGTCCTCACCGCGGCATTGCAGGAGCTCACGCCGCGGGCGCGGCGTGACGCCGATCCGGACCTGGCGGTCGAGGAGTGGCTCGAGTTCGCGCGCCAGGTGGGCAGTCCCAACATCCAGCTGTCGGCGGCGCTCCATCCCACGATGAGCGACGTGCCCGCCGCGGCCATGCTCGATCCGGTGGCCAACACGCTCGACCTGCGCGAGCCGTTCACGCCGCAGCGCGCGAACCGCGTGCTCGCCGCGATGCGCGCCTGCGGCGTGGGCCTGTCGGACCTCGCGTACTTCGACAACATGCTGGCCGCAGATGATGCCGCCCGGCGCAGGAAACATGAGTTCATGCTGCGGGTGTTCGATGCCGCGGTGCTGCTCGGCACCGATGCGGTGTGCGGCTTCGTCGGGCGCAACGCGCAGCTCGAGATGGATGCGAACCTCGCGATGTTCGAGGAGGTGTTCATCCCGCTGCTGCAGGAGGCCAGGGCGCGGGGCCTGACCTACCGCATCGAGCAGTGTCCTATGCCCGGCTGGAACGTCACCGACAAATGGCACAACAACATCGCCTACGCGCCGGGACCGTGGATCGCGCTGCACCGGATCTGTGAACGGCACGGCGTCGGCGACCAGTTCCGCATCCACTACGACCCCTCGCACGCGATCCTGATGGGGCAGGATTCGCGCTCGGTGTTCCAGTTCCTGAAGGACGCCGGCTACAACTTCCTGATCGGCGGTTTCCACGTCAAGGGGCAGGTCATCGACGCGCGCGGCGTGTCGGCCTGGGGCTACGGCGGCCAGACGATGGAGCGGGGAGACTGGCGGGGCACCACGCCCGCGAGCGATCCGCGCGAGCGCGTGCATGCGTGGAAGAAGCAGACGGTGCTGGCCGAACACGAGCTGCCGGGCACGGCGCGCCATGATCCGCTGGCCTACCTGCAGAACCGCAGCGTCGATTGGCTCGATCACCAGCTGGCGGCGCGGGAACTGCTCGCGATCGATCCGGCGAAGACCTACCTCGTCGTCGAGCATGAATACCCACCGGCCCGGATCCAGGACAAGGCCGCGCTGGCGCCGATACTGGCCGGCTCGCTCGCATTCACGCGATCGATAGACGAGGCGGCAGCGGCGATGTACGCGCTCCAGCACGAGGTGCTGGCGGCGCAGGGGATCGCGATCCAGGGCGTGGGCCGCGAGGCCTACCGTTCATGAAGAGGAACATGGATGGCCGGCGCCTGCGCGCCGGACTCGTCGGCGGCGGGCGCGGCGCATTCATCGGCGCCGTGCACCGCATGGCGGTGGAGCTCGACGGCGAAGCGGAGGTCGTGGCCGGCGCGCTGTCCGCCGACCCGCAGACCGCGCGCGCGAGCGCCGCAGCCTGGCACCTGCAGCGCAGCTACGATTCATACCAGGAGATGGCGCGCGCCGAGGCCGCGCGCGCGGACGGCATCGATTTCGCCATCGTCGCGACGCCCAACCACCTGCATTACCCGGTCGCGCGCGCCTTCCTCGAGAAGGGCATACCGGTCGTGTGCGACAAGCCGCTCGCCCACTCGCTGCCGGATGCCGAGGCCTTGGTGCAGGTGGTCGAACGCACCGGATTGCTGTTCGCACTGACGCACAACTACACCGGCTATCCGATGGTGCGCGAGGCGCGCGAGCGCATCCGGCGCGGCGAGATCGGCGAATTGCGCAAGGTGGTCGTCGAGTATCACCAGGACTGGCTGAAGGATGCGCTCGATCCGGCCGCGAACAAGCAGGCCGCCTGGCGAGTCGACCCGAACCGCGCCGGCATGGGTGGATGCATCGCCGATATCGGATCGCACGCGCAACACCTGCTCGAATACATCGCCGGCCGGAAGATCGCATCGCTGTGCGCCGACCTGACCCGCTTCGTACCGGGCCGGCTGCTCGATGACGATGCCAACATCCTGTTGCGGCTCGAGGGCGGCGGCAAGGGCACGCTGAGCTGTTCGCAGGTGGCCTGCGGCGAGGAAAACGCGCTGGGCATCCGGATCTACGGTTCGAAGGCCGGCCTCGAGTGGCACCAGCAGGAACCCAATACGCTCCTGCTCAAGCCCGCGGGCGAACCGTGGCGACGCCTGCGCACGGGCGGCAGCCAGTTGTCAGCCGAGGGCCAACAGGCTGCGCGGCTGCCGGCGGGCCATCCCGAGGGATACCTGGAGGCCTTTGCCGTGCTGTACCGCGCCGTGATCGCGGACCTGCGCCGTGCAGCGAACGGCCAGGGCGCGCAAGGCGGATATCCGACGGTGCACGATGGGCTGCGCGGCATGCGTTTCATCGCCGCAGCCGTCGAGAGCTCGGCGCAGGGCGGCCGCTGGTTCGATCTTTGAGCGGGCGCCGCGGCCGGCGCGTGTGGAAATCCCGTGGAGCCATTTCTCACGCACGTTCCACAATCGTCGGCATGCCGCCGTGCCAGAATCCCAGCCGACCATCGATGACGTGCAAGGGAGACCGATTCATGAGTTGCAGGCGCCTGCGATTGTTCTGCGCGACCGCCGTCGGCATATGCACGCTCGCGTCGGCGTCCGCGGCCCGGGCCGCCTTCGATTCGGCGCAGAAACCCGAGCATGCGGATGTGACCGTGCTGCGGGTCGTGCCCGAGGGCGACCAGGTGCCGTCGCCGGTGCGGCAGATCGTGATCAGCTTCGATCGGGTCATGGTGCCGATCGGCGACATGAGCGTCGCGCCCGACAAGGCGCC
>DATKLZ010000125.1:0-10603 GCA_035542135.1 Steroidobacteraceae bacterium
GAGCTGGTGCCGGCCGAGCAGCTTGTAGAAGTCGGTGCGGTTGCGCTTCGCCAGCCGCGCCGCCTGGCTGACGTTGCCGCCCGTGATCTGCAGGATCTGCGACAGGTAGCTGCGCGTGAACTCGTCGCGCGCCTCGTCGAACGAAGGCAGCTTGGTCTGCCCGCCGCCGAGCGACTGCTGTACCAGTTCCACCGGGATGATCGGCGTCTGGGCGAGCGCGCAGTTCTGGCGCACCACGTTGGCCAGCTGCCGCACGTTGCCCGGCCAATCGCTGGTCGCCAGCAGTTCCACGGCCTCGGGGGCATAGATCTTGCGCTGGCCGGTCTCCTTGGCGAGTTCGGCCAGGAAATGCGCGACCAGCAGCGGGATGTCCTCGCGCCGGTTCTTCAGCGGCGGCATCTCGATGTGCACGACGTTCAGCCGGTAGTACAGGTCCTCGCGCAGCTGGCCGCTCGACAGGAGCGTCTGCAGGTCCCGGTTGGTCGTCGAGATGATGCGCACGTTGGGCGGCGTGTGCTCGGCGCCGGCCGGCCCGTCGGATTTGTCGGGCAGCAGCTGCAACAGCCGCAGCTGCGCGCCCATGGGCAACGCGCCGATTTCATCGAGCAGCAGCGTGCCGCCCTCGGCCGAGCGGAACAGGTCGCCGTCGAACAGGTTCTCCGCTGCGGCGCTGCAGTTTGCCAGGACGAACGGCCGCGCGCGGCGGGGGCTCGCCTTGTGGATCGCGCGCGCCAGCAGTTCCTTGCCGGTGCCGCTCTCGCCCGTGATGAGCACGCGCGCGTCGGTCCCGGCGACCATGTGCGCCTGCCCGAGCTTTTCCTCCATGACGGCGCTGCGGGTGATCAGCCCCGCGCGCCAGTCCTCGGCCGTGTCGACGAAGCCGGAGATCTTCAGCGCCTTGTGCACCTGCGCGAGCAATTCCTGCTTCTCGACCGGCTTGGTGAGGAACCCGAAGGCGCCCATCTGCGTGGCGTGCACCGCATCCGGGATCGTGCCGTGGGCGGTCAGCAGGATCACCTTGAGGCCGGGCCAGCGGATCTGCAGTTCCTTCAGCAGTCCGATGCCGTCGAGCTGGTCCATGCGCAGGTCGGAGATCACCAGGTCGGGGCGGAAGCGGCTCGCGGCCGCCAGCGCCTGCGCGCCGTTCTCCATGGGCTCCACCTCGTAGTTCTCCGCCCGCAGGCGGATCGTCAGCAGCCGCAGCAGGCCCGGATCATCGTCGACGACCAGGATGCGCGCCTTGCGCTTCAGCGTGGTGTTCACTTCTTGCGTACCTCGGAATTGCCTTTGTGGTCGGGCAGATTGCGTTCGATGTTGACCAGCGCCTCGAGCTTGGCCTGCGTTTCCTCGAGCAACCGGCGCAGCCGCGCGTTCTCGTCGAGTTCGGCCTGCAGGCGGCGGTTTGCCGCGGCATAGCGCTCCTGGTCGACGCTGCGGCTCGCATTGGCCTGCAATCGCTCGTTGTCGCCCACGAGGCCCAGCTCGCGGTCGAGCTGCGCGAGCTCGAACAGCGACAGCGCGCGTTCGACCGGCGCCAGCGTCTCCGGTTGCGCCGCCAGTTCGCGCAGCAGCGTGCGCGCGCGGGCGGCATCGCGCGCCGGGTGCCCGGGCGTCGCCAGCACCAGCGCATAGCGCAGCTGCGCGCTGCCGCCGCCGCCGCGCTCGTAGGCGCGCTGCGCGCTGGTGACGATCTCGGCCTGCTCGGCCGGCGTGCCACTGCTCAGCCGCTGCAGCGTCTGGATGGTGTCGGCGAGCAACACCGCCACCTGCGTGTCGCGGTCGTAGACCGGCGCCCCCGGGTTGGCATTGTGGTCGGCATGGAGCCCCGCCATGCCGCCGCAGCCTGCTGCGCTGAGCAGCCAGATCGCGGCTACGCCTGCTATCGGCAGCCTGCTACGCCGCATGGGCCTTCCTGCGCGGCAGCGCGGCGCCGGTCGCCAGCGCCGGCACCGGCACCGGCTTGGTGCCGGCGCGCAGCGGGATGTGGATGCGGAAGTGCGCGCCGCGGAATTCGCCGTCGACGATCTCGATCGTGCCGCCATGCACCTGCACGAATTCGTGCACCACCGACAACCCGATGCCGGTGCCGCGCACGTGGCCGCCGGGCGCGCGCCCGGTGTGGAAGGCCTCGAACACGTTGGCGCGCTCGGCCAGCGGGATGCCGGCCCCGCCGTCGGCGACTTCGAGCACCAGCTCGGCCTCGGTGGCGCGCGCTCGCATGGTGATGGTGCCCCCGCGCGGCGAATACTTGATGGCGTTCGACAGCAGGTTCTCGAGGATCAGGCGGAGCTTGCCGCGGTCGGCGACCAACGTGATGTCGTCGATCTGCACGTCGAGCCGCACGCGCTGCGACACGAGCGTCAGCTGCTGGTTCTCCAGCACCTGCTTGACCAGCGGCCGCAACCGGAATTCGGCCGCGTCGAGCCCGACGCTGTTGCTCTGCCAGGCGCTGTAGGAGAGCAGGTTCTCGATCATGCGCTGCAACTTGATGCTGTTTTCCTGCAGGATCGCGGTCACCTCGCGCTGGCCGGGCCGCAGCTCGCCGACCGCGCCGTCCATCAGCAGCTCGGTGCCCTCGCGGATATTGGCCAGCGGCGTCTTCAGCTCGTGCGACATGTGGCGGAGGAACCGGTTGCGTTCCTGCGCCAGGTCGAGCAGCCGCCGCCGCAGCCATTCGAGCTGCTGCCCGAGGCGCTGCAGGTCGACCGGCCCGCTGACGGAGATCTCGCGCGCGAAATCGCCGCTGCCGAGCTCGGTGATCGCGCGGTCGACCTGGCGGATCGGGCGTCCGATGCCGAGCGCGAAACTGAGCGTCGCCGCCAGCGCCAGCGGGATCAGCAGGCTCGATTCCCAGAACAGCTCGCGCCGCGCGGCGACCGTCTGGTCGTCGAGCGAGGCGAGCTCGGTGACCTTCTGGGCATTGGCGAAGTGCGAGATCCGCAGCGCCTGGTCGTCGAGCGCGCCGAAGTCGGGGATCGGTCGAATCGGGGCGGCGCGACCATCCGCGCGCAGCGCCAGCGGTGCGCGCACCGCATCGGCGATGTCGTGCTGCAGCGCCACGAACACGTCGATGGCCGTGCGCGCCGCCGGGTCGCGCAGCAGCGGGCGCAGCTCGCCCATCGTGGCGCTCAGCGCCGCATCCTGGTCGTTGAACTTGGCCAGGTCCTGGCTGGTGGCGAGCACCTGGTACACCTGCGCCTCGTGCGCCAGCGAATTGCGCATCTCGAACATGTCCTGGATCAGTTCGGTGGCGCGCACGCTCTCGTTGACCAGTTTCTGGCTGTAGTCGGTGAGCCGGCGCATCTGGAACGTGGCGTGCAGGATCGCCGCCAGCAGCGGCATCGTGATGACGCCGATGCCCAGCAGCAGGTAGCCATTGAGCGATTTGGGCAGGGCCAGGCGCATCCGGCCATTCTAAGGCACAGGGGCGACCGCCGTGCGCGGCCGCGCGTCGCAGGATGGCGACCCCGGCCCCGCCGGGCATCCAGCCCCGGGGGTGCGCGGCGGTGCTACCAGGGGCTGCGCTGCAGCCGCTCTTCCCAGCGCAGGGCCGTGCGGACGATGCCGTCGAGATCGTCCAGGCGCGGCTCCCAACCCAGCACCGAGCGGATGCGCCCGGCGTCGGCCACCAGCGTCGGCGGATCGCCTTCGCGGCGCGCTTCCTCGCGGATCTCGAGCCGCTTGCCGGCCACGCGCTGCACGCTCTCGAGCACTTCGCGCACGCTGTAGCCGTGTCCGTAGCCGCAGTTGAGCGTCGTGGTCGCGCCGCCGCCGCGCAGGTAGTCGAGCGCGTGCAGGTGCGCGCGCGCCAGGTCATCGACGTGGATGTAGTCGCGGATCCCGGTGCCGTCCGGCGTCGGGTAGTCGGTGCCGTAGATCGACACGTGCGGCCGCTTGCCGACGACCGCCTCGCAGGCGACCTTGATCAGCAGCGTTGCCTTGGCCGTCGCCTGGCCGATGCGGCATTCCGGATCGGAGCCGGCCACGTTGAAATAGCGCAGCGTCACGGCGCGCAGCGGGGTGACCGCCGAGAGGTCGCGCAGCATCCATTCCGACATCAGCTTCGAGGTGCCGTAGCCGTTGATCGGCGCCATGGCGCTGTCTTCGCGCGCCACGCCGCCGGCCGGCAGGCCGTACACCGCCGCCGTCGAGGAGAACACGAACTGCCGCACGCCGGCCTGGTCGCAGGAGGCCAGGAGACTGCGCGTCGCGCAGGTGTTGTTGCCGTAGTACTTGAGCGGATCGCGCACCGACTCCGGCACGATCGTGTGGGCCGCGAAGTGCATGACGGCGGTGACGCCATGCTCGGCGATGACCCGGCCGACGAGGTCGGCATCGCCGACATTGCCGACGACCAGCGGCGCATCGAGCACGGCCTGGCGGAAGCCCGTGACCAGGTTGTCGAGCACCACGACCTGCTCGCCGCGCGCGCGCAGCTGCAGGACCACGTGGCTGCCGATATAGCCCGCACCTCCGGTGACCAGCACGGTATTCTTGGCGGACATCATGACTCCTGCGGTTCAGACACTTTGGAAGCTGCGATGATACCGGCTGGCAGGCCCCGCGGAGTGCTAGCGGTCACGGTCCTGGGCGCGTGAACAGCCGCCCCGACCCGCGGCCGTTCGCGGCCCTGACGCCCGATGCAGTGCTCGACGCCGCCGAGGCCGCCGGGCTGGATCCGGACGGCCACGTGTTCGCGCTCAACAGCTACGAGAACCGCGTCTACCGGCTCGGGCGCGCCAGCGGCGCGCCGGTGGTGGTCAAGTTCTACCGCAGCGGCCGCTGGAGCGATGCGCAGATCCTCGAGGAACACGCCTTCGCGACCGAACTGGCGGCGGCCGAGATCCCGGTGGTCGCACCGCTCCGCCTCGGCGGCTCCACGCTGTACCACGGGCCGGGACTGCGGATGGCGGCTTTCCCCTTGCAACCGGGTGGATCGCCGGACCTCGACCAGCCCGGGGCGCGCGAGCTGCTCGGGCGCACGCTCGGGCGCATCCACGCGATCGGCGCACTGCGCCCGTTCCAGTACCGCGACTCGCTCCGCGGCGAGCGGCTCGGCAGCCGGGCCCGCGCCACGGTGCTCGCGTCCGGCCAGCTCCCGCCGCACATGCGCGAGGCCTATGCGCGCATCAGCACGGAGCTGCTGGCGTACATCGATGCCGCGGACATCGGCGCGGCGCGTGCGATCCGCCTGCACGGCGATTGCCACCTCGGCAACATCCTGTGGCAGGGCACCGGTCCGGTGTTCGTCGACCTCGACGATTGCCTGAATGGCCCTGCGGTGCAGGACCTGTGGATGTTCGTGGCCGGCAATCCGGACGAGCGGCGCCGCCAGTGGCAGGAGCTGCTGGACGGCTACGAGCGCTTCGCGGGCTTCGACCACGGACAGCTGCCGCTGGTCGAGGCGCTGCGCGCCGTGCGCATGCTGAACCACGCGGCCTGGATCGCCGAGCGCTGGGCCGATCCGGCTTTCCCGCGCGCCTTCCCGTGGTTCGGCGAGGCGCGCTACTGGGAACAGCACGTCAACGACCTCGCCGAGCAGGGGGCCGTGCTGCAGGGTTACTGAGCGGCGGCGGCCGCGCCGACGGGTGCCTAAAGTGCCCCGGGTTCGTGCTAAATTGCCGGCCGCATGATGCCCATCTCAATGGCCCGCTGCGGGGCGTTGCTGGCCGCGCTGGCGCTGGCCGGCGGCTGCGGGCGCGGCTCGGACCAGGCGCGCGCCGAGCACGAGGCCCGCCTCCAGGCCCGGGCCGGCGCCGATCGCGCGGGCAGCGCCGCCGCGGCCGCCAGCGCCGCCGAGGCCGACTTCGTGGCGGCCGTGAGTTCCGCGCCTTCCACCTCGCCGGTGTCGCTGAAGTTCCGCATCCAGCAACCGCCGCGGGTTGGCGTGCCGCTGCCGCTCGAGCTGGTGCTCGCGCAGGAACCGCATCTCGAGATCACGTCGATGTACGTCTCCCTGCTGCCGGGCGACGGCCTGTCGGTGCTCTCGGACCGCAGTTTCGAATTCCGCGCGCCGGCCTCCGGCGCCACGCAGCGCATGTCCGTGACGCTGCGGGCCGACGCGCCCGGCGTGCTGGGCCTGAGCGTGACGGTGCTGGTCGATTCCGCGAACGCGTCGGTGACGCGCAATTTCAATATCCCGCTGATCGCGGTGCCGGCCGGTACCTGAAAGCCGCCTCCGGTTCCGGGCGGTTTTAAACCTATTCCGCGATGCGGCTCACGGGGGCCGCGGCGGGCGCTCCGTATCATCACCCGGGTCGCAGTCGTGATCAGGGTTATGTCAAGGGATAGCAACGCCTCGCTGCCTGTGCCGACGCTCCAGCCGCCCGTGGCCGGCGGCGCGAGTGGTTCGTTCCGCACCGGCGCGGACCTGCATCCGCGGCTGCGGGCCCAGCTCGACTCGCTCGGCCTGGGGCGCGCGCCGAATCCCTCCGCGGCGCTGAGTGCGCTGCTGCCGCTGATCAGCACGCAATACGAACAGATCGACGAGGAACGGCGCGGCGTCGTGCGTTCGATGCAGATGCTGGCCGCCGAGGCCCGCAGCTTCGCGCAGGGCCTGACCAATGCCGACGCCGGCCAGCTGCGCGCGATCCTCGATCACATCAAGGACGTGGTCATCACCGTGAACGGCGATGGCGCGATCTGCGTGTTCAATCCCACCGGCGAGCAGCTGTTCGGCTATTCGCAGGCCGAGCTGATCGGCGTCTCGATCCTGCAGCTGCTGCCGGACCTGGCCGTGCAGGGCTCGCTGGCGCGCGGGCTGCAGGCCTTCACGGTCGAGACCGACGCCCACGGCCGCAATTCCGAGCCGCGCACCACGCAGGCCCGGCGCAAGAACGGCACGCTCTTCCCCGTCGAGGTGGTCGCCAGTCCGGCGAATTTCGACCGACGCGAGGTATTCGTGATCTGCCTGCGCGACATGAGCGAGCGGCTGGCGACCGAGCAGGCGCTGCGCGACAGCGAAGCCCGCTATCGCACCCTGGTCGAGACCGCGCCCGAGGTCATCGTCGTCATCGACACGCACACCGGCGCCTGCGTCGACGCCAACGAGAGCGCGCTGCGCTTCTTCGACGTGCCACGCGGCCAGATCGGCACGCTCTCGCTGCGCGACCTGCTGCAGGCCGCGGCGGCCGCGCCCGCCGCCGCGCCGGAGGAGGATCCCCAGGCGCCGCGCGTGTTCGAGTGGAACTACGATCGCGGCGCGGGCGTCACGCTCGCCACCGAAGTCCGGCTGATGCCGCTGAGTGGCACCGCCGGGCTGGTGCGCGCCAGCATCACCGACATCACCGAGCGAAAGCGCACGCTCGCGATCATGGCCGGAGAGCGCGACGTGTTCGCGCGCATCGCCGCCGACGCGCCGTTGAGCGAGGTGCTGGCCGCCACGGTCACGCTGGCCGAGTCGATCAACCCGGATTTCGTCGTCTGCATCGGCCGGCTGGCGCCGGAGGGCAAGCACTTCATCGAGGTGATCGGTCCGCGCCTGCCCGCCGCGCTGCGCGCCGCGGACGAGAACGGCCTCATCGACGTGCGCAATGGCTCGAGCGCGGCGGCCGTGTACCTGGGGCGCGCCGTGCTGGTCGGCAACGTGCGCACCGATCCGTACTGGCAGCGCCGCCGCGGGTTGGCGCTGGAGGCGGGGTTCTCGGCGGCCTGGGGCGTGCCGATCAAGGCCGCCGGCGGCAAGGTGCTGGGCGCGCTGACCGTCTATCGCGCCGCGCCCGGCAAGCCCTCGGACCGCGACCTGATGCTGGTCATGCATGCGGCGCGGCTGGCCGCGGTGGCCATCGAGCGGTGCGTTGCGGCCGAGGCGCTGCGCACCAGCGAAGCGCGTTTCCGCGGCCTGTACGAGAGCGTGCTCGAGGGCGTCTACCAGTTCTCGCCCGCCGGCAAGGTGCTGGCGGTCAACCCGGCCTTCGTCAGGCTGCTCGGGTTCGCGAGCGCCGAGGAGATCTACGCGCTGCCGGGAGCGGCGGCGTTGTACTGGGATCCGGCCGCGCGCGCGGTGTTCGTGCAGGAGCTGGAGCGGGCCGGCGAAGTGCACGCCAAGGAGACGCTGCTGCGGCGGCGCGACGGGGCACAGCTCGTCGTGCTCGAGAGCGCGCGCGTCGTGCGCAACGAGCTGCAGCAGGTCGTGGCCTACGAGGGCACGATCGCCGACATCACCGAGCGCAAGCGCATCGAGCAGGCGATCTTCGAGGAGAAGGAGCGCGCACAGGTCACGCTGCAGTCGATCGGCGATGGCGTCATCACGACCGATCGCGAGGGACGCATCGAGTACCTGAATCCCGTGGCCGAGCAGCTCTCCGGCTGGCGCGGCGCCGAGGCGCGCGGCGCCACGATCATGGAGGTGCTCCGGCTGCGCGACGAGCGTTCGCACGAGGAGATCGAGAATCCGCTGCTGCGCTGCCTGCGCGAGGACAAGGTGGTCAACTTCGGCGAGCACAGCGTGCTGATCAACCGGCTTGGCCAGGAGATCGCGATCCAGGACTCGGCGGCGCCGATCCGCGATCGCAACGGCCGCACGGTCGGCGCCGTGGTCGTGTTCCGCGACGTGACCAAGGAGCGGCGCCTGAAGCGCGCGCTTTCGTACCAGGCCAGCCACGACGCGCTGACCGGGCTGATCAACCGCCGCGAGTTCGACAGCCGCCTGCAGGCGGCGGTGCAGGGCGCGCGCAACGGCGAGGGCACGCACGCGCTGCTGTACGTCGACCTCGACCAGTTCAAGGTCGTCAATGACACCTGCGGCCATCCGGCCGGCGACCGCCTGCTGCGCGATGTCACCGCGCTCCTGCAGCAGCAGGTGCGCTCGGCCGACCTGATCGCGCGGCTTGGCGGCGACGAGTTCGGCATCCTGGTGCAGAACTGCACCACCGAGCAGGCGACGCGCATCGCCGACCAGATCCGCCAGGCGGTGCGCGACTACCGCTTCAGCTGGGAGCACCACACGGCCACGATCGGCGCCAGCATCGGCGTCGTGCCGATCACGCAGGACAGCGAAAGCGTCGCCAGCCTGCTGAGCGCCGCCGACATCGCCTGCTACGCGGCCAAGGATTCCGGCCGCAACCGCGTGCACGTCTACGATTCGAGCGAGGTCTCCGGCCGCCACCGCGAAATGTACTGGGTCAGCCGCGTGACGCGCGCCGTGGACGAGGGCCGGCTGGAGCTCTACACGCAGCCGATCGTCGCGACCCGCCACGACTCGCCGCGACTGCCGCCGTTCCACGAGCTGCTGGTGCGCCTGCGTGACAACGACGGCGACCTCGTGCTGCCCGGCGAGTTCATCCCCGCGGCCGAGCGCTACAACATCATCGGCGCCATCGACCGCTGGGTGCTCGAGGCCGCGGTGACGCGGCTGCGCCAGTACGTCGCCGCGGCGCTCGAGGTGCCGCTGCTGTCGATCAACCTCTCGGGCACCTCGATCTGCGAGCGCAACTTCCTCGAGTTCGTGCTGACGCTGGTCGAGGAACCGGTCATCGGCGAGCACATCTGCTTCGAGATCACCGAATCCGCGATCATCACCGGCCTGTCGCAGATCGTCTATTTCGTTCAGGAAGTGCGCAAGCGCGGCTGCCGCATCGCGCTCGACGACTTCGGCACCGGCCTGTCCTCGTTCCACTACCTGAAGAAGCTGCCGGTCGATTTCCTGAAGATCGACGGGCAGTTCGTCGGGAGCCTGACCAACGATCCGGTCGACCGCAGCATGGTCGAGGCGATCAGCAAGGTGGCCGGCGCGCTCGGCATCGCCACGATCGCCGAACGCGTCGAGAGCGCCGAGGCGCTCGAACGCCTGACGCAGCTCGGCATCGATTTCGCGCAGGGCTACCAGCTGGCGCGGCCCGAACCGCTGGCCGCGTTCGAGGCGGCGCTCGCGGTCGCGCGCGCGCAGGCCTGAACGCCGGCGCGATCGCCCCCGAGGGCTCCTGCGTAGCCGCCGACTTTCCCCCGCGCCGCCGAGCGGCGACAATGCCGCCCCATGGGCGAACACGGCGCGTTGGCGGGCATCAGGGTCCTCGACCTCTCGCGCGTGCTCGCGGGCCCCTGGGCGACGCAGATCATGGGCGACCTCGGCGCCGAGGTCATCAAGATCGAGCGGCCGGGCACCGGCGATGACACGCGCGCCTGGGGTCCGCCCGATTTCAAGGAGGCGGGGTTTTCCGCGTATTACGCCAGCGCCAACCGCAACAAGCGCTCGGTCGCCGTCGATATTTCAAAGCCCGCCGGCCAGCAGCTCATCGCCTCGCTCGCGCAGCGCTGCGACGTGCTGGTCGAGAACTACAAGGTCGGCGGCGCGGCGCGCCACGGCCTCGATTACGCCACGCTGAGCAAGCTCAATCCTCGGCTCGTCTATTGCTCGATCACCGGCTTCGGCCAGACCGGGCCGTACGCGCCGCGCGCCGGGTACGACGCGATGATCCAGGGCATGAGCGGCCTGATGAGCATCACCGGCAAGCCGCGCGCGGAACCGGACAGCAATCCGCAGAAGATCGGCGTCGCGATGGTCGATCTTTCCACCGGCCTGTACGCCGCGATCGCGGTGCTCGCCGCGCTCGTGCAGCGCGCGCGGACCGGCCGCGGCCAGTACATCGACCTCGCGCTGCTCGAC
>DATKLZ010000126.1:0-21066 GCA_035542135.1 Steroidobacteraceae bacterium
GCACGAGATGGGACACTACATTGCCGCGCGGCGGCTCGGCATGAATGTCGGACTGCCGACCTTCATCCCCTTCATCGGCGCGTGGATCGAACTCAAGGACCAGCCGCTGACGGTCAAGCAGGAAGCGGAGATCGCCTTCGCTGGCCCGTTCGCCGGCACCGTGGCGGCGGCCGTCGTGCTGGCGCTGTCGCAGTGGCAGCAGAGCACCTTGCTGCTCGCGCTGGCCTACGCCGGATTTTTCCTGAACCTCTTCAACCTCGTGCCGATCACGCCCTTCGATGGCGGCCGCATCGTCGCGATCCTGTCGCCGAAGGTGTGGTTCGTCGGCGTGCCGCTGTTGATCGGCGCCTTCCTGCTCACGCCGAGCCCGATGTTCCTGATGATCCTGATACTGGTGGCGCCGACGATCTACGCAGCGCTGCGCGCCGCCTGGCATGGCGAGGTGCCCGAGCACAACCCGCGATATTATGAGGTGCCGCTCGAGGAACGCGTGCGCTACGGCGCCTACTATCTGATACTGATTTCCTTCCTGGGCTACATGACCTTCCGCATCCACCAGAACGTCGAGGCGCTGCGCAACCCGTGAACACGAGGCTCGTGGCCGCATTCCGCGGCGAAGTGCAATGCCGGTGCGAGGCCGGCGCGGTGCGCTGGCGCCTGCGCGGCCGCGACCGCGAGGGTGGCGAGGAGCTCGAGGTGCTGCTCGGCGGCGGCGCGGACCTGCAGCTGCCCGAGCGAGTCACGGATGCCGAGTTGCACGTGCGCGCTGAACCCGATGGCCAGGCGTGGGAATTGCACGTGGCCGGTGGCGCGCGGGCGCTGATGGCGCGCACGGTGCAGGTGCATCGCGGCGCGGCAGCGGCCTTCGGGCGTGCGCTGCCGCGTGTCGTGGCTCCTTGGACGATGCGTGCGGGCTGGGCGCTGCTGCTCGCTGCGCTGCGCGTGCCGGGCATGGCGCGGCTCCTGCAGCGGGTGCGCGGCGGGAGCGCGGCGCCATGAGCCGGCGCGTTCCGGTCACGGTGCTCACCGGGTTCCTCGGTGCGGGCAAGACCACGCTCCTGAACCGCATCCTCTCGGAGCAGCATGGCAAGCGCATCGCGGTCATCGAGAACGAGTTCGGCGAGGTGCCGGTCGACCACGAGCTGGTGATCGGCGCGCAGGAGGAGATCTTCGAGACTGCCAACGGCTGCATCTGCTGCACGGTGCGCGGCGACCTGATCCGCGTCCTCAACCAGCTGCGCAAGCGGCGTGACCGCTTCGACTACGTGCTGATCGAGACCACGGGGCTCGCCGATCCGGGACCGGTGGCGCAGACCTTCTTCGTCGACGAGGACCTGCGCGAGGAATACCAGCTCGATGCGATCGTCGCGCTGGTCGACGCCGCGCACATCGCCGGGCAGCTCGCCAGCGTGCCGACCGCGGCCGACCAGATCGGCTTCGCGGACGTGCTGCTGCTGAACAAGACCGACCTCGTCAGCGAGGCGGAGCTGGCGCGCACCGAGCGTGCGCTGCGCGCCATCAACGGCACGGCTCGCATCGTTCGCACGCGACGCGCCGAATTGCCGCTGGCGCAGGTGCTCGACCTCGGCGCCTTCGATCTCGAGCGCGCGCTGGCCGTCGACGCGGCATTCCTGCAGCCGCAGCAACCGTTCGAGTGGGCCGGCGCCTATGCGCTCGAGGCCGGCGAACGCTCCGTGCATACCGGTTCGGAACCGCACGAGCACGAGCATGATCACGATCATGACCACGAGCACGAGCATGCGGGCGAGGGCCTGAAGGAAGTCGGCGTGGTGGTGCTGCAGGCCGACCAGCCCGGCGCCGCGGGCATCGATGCGCTGGTGCCGGCCGCCGCCGCCGCATTCGGGCAGCCGGGCGCAGCCGTGGCGGCCGGCGGGCAGCTGGCAGTCGGCGTGCACCAGCGATTGTCGCTCGGAGCGCACGCCGATTTCCGGCTGCGGATTCCGGCCGCGGGCCACTGGGTGGTGTTCTGCGAGCACGCGCCGGCGGAATTCGGCTTCAGCCTGCCCGGCACCTCGCCGACGGGAGAGCGCGAGTTCGGATCGCACCACCACGAGGCCGAGATCACCTCGATCGGCATCGACGACGCGCGGCCGCTCGATCCGGACAAGGTCAACGAGTGGTTGTCGTACCTGCTGCAGAGCCGCGGCCAGGACATCCTGCGCATGAAGGGCGTGCTCAACTTCCGCAACGAGCCGCGCCGCTACGTGTTCCACGGCGTGCACATGATCTTCGACGGCCAGCTCGAGCGTCCGTGGGGCGATGCCGCGCGCGGCAACCGGCTGGTGTTCATCGGCCGCAAGCTCGATCGCGCCGAGCTCGAGGCCGGCTTCGAATCCTGCGTCGCGTGAACGTTCCGCCGGCCAGGCTCGAGCGGCGCGCACGCATCGAACTCGGCGACTTTCCCGTCGATGCGGCCTGGGCGCCGGACGGACGTTCGCTGCTGGTTGCCGGCGGCGAGGGCGCGCTGCTGCGGGTCGCGATCGCGGAGGCGGCGGGCGGCGCGGCGGACAGCGTGCAATCGTTCGGCGCGCACGCCGGCGGCGCGCTGGCCGTGGCGTGGCAGGGCGGCGGCCCGCTGTTTGCCACTGCGGGGCAGGACGGCGAAGTGCGCTTGTGGGATGCGCGCACCGGCAGCGCGCGCGTCATCCTCGGCGATGCGACGTGGAGCGAGCGGCTGGCCTGGTCGGGCAACGGCCGCCTGCTGGCGGTGGCGACCGGACGTGCGCTGCGGGTGTTCGGCAGCGACGGCGAGTTGCGCTCGAGCCTGCCGCAGCACCCGGGCGTGATCGCGGCGATCGCGTGGCGTGGCAAGAGCGAGGAACTGGCGAGCGTCGGCAACGGTGGCGCGCGCGTGCATCGCCTGGGTCCGCAGCCGCAGACCCGCGAGTATCCGTGGCAGGGCGCCTGCCTCACTGCGAGCTGGAGCCCCGACGGCCGCGTGCTGGCCACGGGCATGCAGGACGGCTCGGTGCATTTCTGGAACATCGCCGCCGCCACGCAGTCGCAGATGCGCGGCTACGGCGCCAAGGTGGCGCTGACGAGCTGGAGCGCCAACAGCCGGCTGCTGGCCACGGCCGCCGACGAGTTGATCATCGTGTGGGATTTTTCCGGGCGCGGGCCCGAGGGCAGCGAGCCCTTGCAGCTCGGCGCGCACACGGCGCGGCTCACGCAGCTGGCCTTCCAGCCGAAGGGCTCGTTGCTCGCGGCCGGCGCGCGCGATCATCGCCTGACGCTGTGGCGCACGGCGCAACCACAGCAGCCCGTCGACGCGGACCTGTACGCCGACGAGGTGGCGCTGCTGCGCTGGTCGAACGACGGCGCGCAACTCGCGGTCGCCGACCGCGCGGGCGTGCTCACGATCTACGGCGTGCGGACCTGAGGCGCGCGCTGGCGCGCGGCACGCGCTGCTAGTGCGGCAGCGGCAGTTCGAGCGGTTCCTGCTCCGGGTCGGGCGCCAGCGCCGCACCGGCGACCGCCGCGTAGTGGCCCAGCAGCAGCTGCAGCGCGCGCGTCCAGGTGTAGCGCTGCAGCGCGCGCTCGCGCGCCGCGCGCCCGAGCGCGGCGAGATCGCGCTCGTACAGCGCGGCGATGGCCGCGGCCATGCCGGCCGCATCGCCGGGGGGAGCGAGCATGCCGACCGATTCGTCGACATGTTCGGGCACCGCGCCGGCGTTGGCGCCGACCACCGGGATGCCGCAGGCCAGCGCCTCGATGATCACCAGCCCGAAGGTCTCGCTGCAGCCGGCGTGCACCAGTGCATCGCACGAGGCGATCATCGAGGCGAGCTCGACGCTGTCACGGCGGTAGGGCTGCACGCTGATGTTCGGCGCCGGCCGCGCGTACTCGCCGCCGCCGAGCATCAGCAGGTGGTAGCGCCCGCCGAGCCGTTGCAGCGCGCCGTGCAGCACGTCGATGTTCTTCTCGGCGGAGAAGCGCCCCGCGTACACCAGCAGGCGCGTGTCGTCGGCCAGCCCGAGCGTGCGGCGCAGACCGGGCGAGCGGCGCTGCGGCGAGAAGATGTCGACGTCGACGCCCAGCGGCTGCAGCGCCGTGTTGCGCAGGCCCAGTCCGGCGAGGTAATCGCACATCTGCCGGCTCGGCGCCAGCACGAGATCGACGCGTTCGTAGACGCGGCGCAGGTATTGCGCGAGCCCGGCCTCGATGATGCGGCCGAGCCGGCGTCCGGCGAGCCGCGGGAAATTCGAATGGAAGAACGCCAGCAGCGGGATGTCGCGCCGCCGTGCGCTGCGCATTGCGCACCAGGCGGGATGGAACACGTCGCCGACCTCGATCAGGTCGGGCTCGAGCGCATCGAGCATGCGCACCCAGCGGCGCGGCGAGAGCGGCAGGCGGTAGTTGAACGTGCCCGGCACCTTCCAGCCGGCGATCGTGCTGACATCGCCCGGGTGCAGTTCGGTCACCGTGCCGGGCACGAGCAGCGAATGCCGGTGCAGCGTGTGCGCGCGCAGCCAGGCGTGCTTCGCCGTGAGGTAGCGGCGCACGCCGCCGCTGGTCGGCGAGAAGAACAGGGTGGTGTCTACGAGGTGCATGGCTGGCCTGGGTCGCCCGGCCATTGCAACCGCCGTCGCCTACCCTGTCAAGCTTTGCTCAGCCCTGCGCCGCCGCGCCTTCGGATGCGCTCGCGCCGAGGGACGGCAGGCGGATGCGGATGCGCGTGAACTGTCCGCGCTTGGTCGCGACCTGGATCTGCCCGTCCAGGCGCTTGACGTTGTCGCGCAGGATGCGCATGCCGAGGCCGCGGCCGGTCGCATCCGCGGCCGTGCTCAGGCCGGCATGGAAGATCAGCGTGGTCGCGCGGCGCGGATCCTGCTCCAGCGCCGCCTCGTCGGTGACCAGCGAACGGGCCGCCGCCGCCTCGATGATGCGCGCCGTGTTGAGGCCCTGGCCGTCGTCCTGGAACACGAGTTCCGACAGGCCGCCGTGGCGCGGCTGGAATTCCACCAGCAGCGCGCCCTGCGGATTCTTGCCGGCGGCGCGGCGCTGCGCCGGCGTCTCGATGCCGTGCTCGATCGCGTTGCGCAGCATCTGACTCAGCATGTCGTAGAACGCCGCGACATGGATCTCCGGCACCTGCTCGAGCCCGATGGCCGTGAGCTCGACGGACTTGCCCTGCGCCGCCGCCTGTTGGGCCGCGAGCTGCTGGAGCGCCAGCAGCAACTGCGGCGTGCCGCCGCTGCCCGCCGGCGCGACGCCGCGCAACGCGGCGGTCAGGGGCCGTGCCAGCCGGTTGCGGCGGCGCGGCGCACGGCGCGCCGCCAGCGGCACGCCGCTGCGCTGCGCGATCGTGGACAGCGCGAGGAAGACCTCGTCGATGCACACCAGCGCCGGCAGCAGCGCGTCGCCGCTCGGCACCGCCGCGCCGCGCGCGGCATCGAGTGCCTGCAGCGTCTGCTCGAACGACCGCGCCAGCGTGGGCATCGGCAGCGCGGTGGCCTGCCGCAGCAACTGCGTGTAGTGCGAGTGCAGCCGGCCGAGCTTGGCGATGAACTGCTCCGGCTCGCGCGCGCGCTGCGCCAGCAGCGTGCGCACGCGGGTCAGCGTGCGCGCGGCATAGGCCATGAAATTGCGCAGCGCCGCGCGGTCGACCTGCAGCAGTTCGGCCAGCTGCGTGTGCTCCACGCGCAGCCGCGTCAGCTCGAGCTGCGTGGATTCGGCGCTCGGGGAATCAGGCGGCATCGGCGTCACGCGCGGCGGGCGGCCTGGCCGCCAGCTGGTCCAGTTCGACGAGCACCGCCTGCATGTCCGGGCAGCGCTGCTCGCGCTCGCGCGCCATGAGCCGCGACAGCAAGGGCTCGTAGATGGCGAGGTGCGGCGGCAGCGGCGGGCGTTCGCCTGAGACATGCTGTTGCATCAGGTCCATCGCGCTGACGCCGGTGTAGGGCTTGTGTCCGGCCAGCATCTCGAACAGCACCACGCCGAGCGCGTACTGGTCGCTCCGTGGATCGAGCTCGCGGCCCTGCACCTGTTCGGGACTCATGTAGTACGGCGAACCGCGCAGCACGCCGATCGCGGTGCTGTGCGTGGTCGCGTCCATGCGCTTGGCGAGGCCGAAGTCGATCAGCACCACCGAGCCGTCCGGGCGCAGCATGATGTTCGGCGGCTTCAGGTCGCGATGCAGCATGCCCGCCGAATGCACCACGTGCAGCGCCCGGGCGATGCGCTGCGCGTACGCGATCGCCTCGTCGCTGCTCAGTGGATGCAGCAGCCGCTGCTTCAGGTCGCCACAGGGGAAGTATTCCATGGCGAGGAACTCGCGGCCCTCGTGCACGCCGTAGTCGTAGATGTCCACGACCCCGGGATCGCGCAGCGCGGCGATGGCCGCGTACTCGCGCGCGAACTGCTGCGCGTCGCCGGGTTCGCCATCGCCGGGCTCGCTGATCTTCAGCGCCACCGGGCGCTGCAGCGCTTCGCTGCGCGCCAGCCACACGCTGGCGCGCGCCGAGCGGCCGAGCTGCCGCAGGAGCGCGTAACGCGGGAATTCCAGTCCGGGCGGCACATAGTCGCTGCGCCGGCGGGTCGCGCTGGCCAGCCGGCGCGCACGCCGGCGGCTGGCGTGCATGACCTTGCGCAGCGTGCGCCCGAGCAGTTGCGCATCGAGCAGGTCGCGCGGCAGGTAGGCGGCGGCACCGAGCCGGGATGCGCGGATCGCGGTGAGTTCATTGCCGTCGGCCGCGACCACGACCAGCGGCGGGAGCTGGCGCTGGCGGCGCAGGGAGCGCAGCAGTTCGATGCCCTCGCAGGGCTCGCCGGGCTGGTGGGCGAAGCGCGCGCACAGCAGCACGACGTCATGCTTGCGCCGGGTGATGTCCGCGCGGCGCTGCCCGAACTGCTCGAGATCGAGGCTCGGCGGATCGGCATCGGGCCACAGCGTCTGCAGGTGATGGCGCAGCCATTGGCGCTGCTGCTCGTCGCGCCCGGCAATGAGGATGCGGGGCGTCACCGGCACGATCCACGAAGCGGGTTGTGTGGCGCAGTCTGTGGCACAGCGTTCATTCGGCCGCATTGGACGGGCGGGCGGCGCCCGGGACGCATCGACTTTACGTTTTCTGGCGGCTGGCGCCGTTGCGTGGGGCTCAATCTGTGATGCGCTCGGGCCGGGTGCCGGCCAAAGTGTGACGCGCCTCACGCGCGTGCTACGCTGGCGGCATGCCAGGACCGATCGTCATCGTGGGCGCCGGACAGGCCGGCGTGCAGATCGCGGAATCGCTCCGCCATGAGAAGTACGACGGCCCGATCACGCTGCTGGGCGCCGAGGCGCACGCCCCGTACAACCGTCCGCCGTTGTCGAAGAAGTGGCTGCTCGAGCGCGGCAGCGTCGCTTCGCTGGCGATCCGCTCGACCGAGGTGCTCGAGCGGCGCCGCATCGAACTGCGCACGCACTCGACGGTGACCGCGATCGATCGCACGGCGCGGCGCGTGCGCTGCGCCGACGGCACGCAGTACGAGTACGGCGGCCTGGCGCTGGCGACCGGCGCACGGCTGCGCGTGCTGCCGGTGCCCGGCGCCGCGCTGCGCGGCGTGCTGGGCCTGCGCACGCTCGACGATGCGCAGCGCATCGGCGAGGCACTCGATGCCTGCGTGGCCGCTGCGGCGCCGGTGGTCGTGGTGGGTGGCGGCTTCATCGGGCTCGAGGTGGCGGCCACGGCCCGCAAGCGCGGCCTGGCGGTCACGGTGCTGGAAGGGCTCGACCGGCTGATGTCGCGCGTCGTCGCGCCGATCGTGTCGGAGGCCGCAGCGCGGCTGCATCGCTCGCACGGCGTGGAGCTGGTGTTCGGCGCGCGCGTCACGGAGCTGGCCGGGCGCGAGGGCGCGGTGTGCGCGGTGCGCCTGGCCGACGGGCGCGAATATCCGGCCGGTTGCGTCGTCGTCGGCATCGGCGTCGAGCCCGAGGATGCGCTGGCGCGGGAAGCGGGGCTGGAGTGCGATCGCGGCATCGTCGTCGACGCCTGCGCGCGCACCTCCGACGCGCTGATCGTCGCCGCCGGCGATTGCTGCGCCCGGCGCGTCGGCGATGCCACGCTGCTGCGGCTCGAGTCCGTGCAGAATGCGGTCGAGCAGGGCATGGCGGCCGCGGCGGCGTTGCTTGGCCACGAGCGCCCGGTGAAATCAGCGCCGTGGTTCTGGTCCGACCAGTACGACGTGCGGCTGCAGATGGTGGGGCTGAGCCAGGGATACGAGGAAGTGGTCACGCGCGGCGACGTGGCGCAACTCGCGTTCTCGGCCTTCTACTTCCGGGGCGGACGGTTGCTGGCGGTGGACTCGCTGAACCACTCGCACTACCACATGCTCGGCCGGCGCCTGCTCGATCGCGGCCTGTCGCCGACGCCGGCGCAGGCCGCGGATGAACAGTTCAACCTGCAATCACTGATCGCCGGCTGAGCGCCGGTGCCGGCGCGGCGCTACTGCCGGCCGAGCAGGAATTCCGAGCCGCGGTACTCGAGCACGACGCCGTCGCGCGTGATCTGCCGCACTTCGGCGCCCTCGGGCGTGACGTCGCCTTCGCGCACCTTGTGCATGTTGATGAACGCGTAGCGGTCTGCCGGGTCGGGCGCGTACACGTGCAGGTCGAGGCGCAGTTCGGGCACCGCGCCACCCAGTTCGGCGTAGTTGCGCAGCTTCGCGCCGCCGTGGTCGGCCGCTGCGGCGTGCGGATCGGCAGCCACCGCCGGCGCATTGTCCGCCGCGTTGTCGCTCGCCGTATCGGTGTCCTCGGTGTCGACAGTGCGCGCGGGTTGCGCCGGCGCGTTGGCGTTGGCTGCGGGCGATGTTGCGGCCGCGGCTGGTGCGGCGTCCGACGACGGCGCCGCTGCCGGGGTGCGCGCGGCAAGTGCCGGCGCGCCGGAACTTGCGGTCATCGGCGCCTGCGCCTGCGTCGGCGCCTGCGTCGGCGCCGGCGCTGGCCGGGCACGCAGCGCAAGCCAGCCGAGCACGCCCACTCCCGCCAGCAGCACCAGCCCGACCGCGATGGCCCAGCCGGGCAGTCTTCGCGCGGGCGGGACGACGCGCATCTCCAGCAAAGCCGGACCGGCCTGCCGCTGGCGCTCGGCCTCCGATTTCTTCAAGGCATCGAGGATGAATGACATGCGTCAGCTCGCGGCGCCGGCCGCCACGGTCACCGGCGGATTGTCGAGGGATTGCAGCATGGGCGTGCCGGGTGCGGCCAGCACGGCGTCGAGCAGCATCTGCGTCTCGATGCCGGCGACGCCGTCCACGGTCAGGTGGTGGGCGCGCTGGAAATCCTCGACCAGCTGCGTGAGCGTGTCATCGAAACTGAAGCCGTGGCCCTCGTCGGGCGGTGCGCTGCTCGCCTGCAGCAGCTGCTTGCGCAGCGCGTGCACCGCGGGGCCGTGCATGCCGTGCCGCAGTTCGCTCACGGGCAGGCTGGGCGGGCGCCACAGCACCACGCAGTCGCCGTACCAGTAGCGCGACAGTTCGGCAATCGGCACGCGCACGGTGCGGGCGCCCATCCGGAGCGCCGCGGCATCGGCGCCGATGCCGGCCAGCACGGCCTGCCGCGGCGCGCCGCCGTCATCGACCAGCATCAGGATCGCCGGGCGCTTCAGGTCGCGCAGCTGCGCCAGCGAACTGTGCAACGTGACGCAATTGAGCTTCTGCGCCACCGCCTGCGTGCACGGATCGGTGGGCCCCGGCGTGTACGTCGCGTTCCACAGCGTGAACAGCGCGGCAAAGGCCGCATCGGCCGTGGTCGCGCCGGCATCCGCGGCCAGCGCCTGCGCGAGCGTCGGCGGCGGCTTCGGGCGGACGACCGGAGGCGGCGCCACGACGGTGCGCGCCACCTCGTGCCGCTGCAGGAAAGGCAGGCCCCGCAGCGGCAGGTAGCGCCAGGCGAGTCCTGCGCTGACCGCGAGCAACAGCAGCAGCGCGCCGGCCAGCGCCAGCGGCGCCAGCCAGGCCGGCACCAGCTCGCGGCCGTAGACCTCGCTCGCCGCACGGCGCACCAGCGCCGCATCGACTTCGTGGCGATCCTCGGTGTAGGCGCCCAGCAGCGCGCGGTCGCAGATCACGTTGATGACGCGCGGCACGCCGCGGCTGCGGCGGTGCACTTCACGGAGCGCGGCGGGCGTGAAGATGTCGCTGGTCGCGCCCGCGACCCGCAGGCGGTGACGCACGTAGGCGGCCGTGTCCTCGCGCGCCAGCGGCTGCAGGTGGCAGCGCGCGGTGACGCGCTGCGCGAGCTGGCGCAGGTCGTTGCGGTTCAGCAGATCGCGCAGCTCCGGCTGGCCGATCAGGATGATCTGCAGGAGCTTCTGCGAGTCGGTCTCGAGGTTGGTGAGCAGCCGCACCTGCTCGAGCACCTCGGCCGTGAGGTTCTGCGCCTCGTCGACGATCAGCACCGCGCGCCGGCCCTCGGCGTGGATGCGCAGCAGCTTGCGGTTGAGCAGGTCGACCAGCATCTTGATGTTGCCGACGGCGGCCGGCGGTACCTCGACGCCGAGCTCCTCGCAGATCGCCTGCACGAACTCCACCGGCGAGAGCCGCGGGTTGATGATCAGCGCGATGTCGGCGTTGTTCGGCGAGCGCGCCAGCAGCGAGCGGATCGTGGTGGTCTTGCCGGTGCCGACTTCGCCGGTGAGCTGGATGAACCCGCCGGCGTCGTTGATGCCGTAGACGAGGTGCGCGAGCGCGTCCGCGTGCTGCCGGCCCAGGTACAGGTAGCGCGGGTCGGGCGTGATCGCGAAGGGCTTCTCGGCAAGTCCGAAGCTGGCGATGTACATGTGCCGCGCGCCCTTCAGTGCACGGGGTCGGCCACGCGCGCGGTCGGCGTGCCGGCATGCGTGCCGAGTTCATCGGGCGCGAATTCATCGACGTTGACGATGTCCATCACCCGTTCGTCGTACTGGCGCAGGGTCGCCGCTTCCGGTGGCGTCAGGATGCCGAGCGCCAGTCCCTGCGCAATCTGGCCCGGCAGATCGAGCGCGCGCACGCGCCCGGTGCGCACCCCCTCGACGCGCAGCTTCTTCTCGATCGGCTCGGCCACCGGCGCGAGTTCGAGCACGCGCTGCAGCGCGCCGAGCGCGCTGCCGGGCACCTGCTCGCGGTACACGCCGGCGGTCAAGCGGTCGCGCGGCTCGCCGGGCTCCTGCACCAGCGCGGCGACCGAGCGCGCCAGCCGGTCGCCTGGCGCAAAGTAGGTGAGCCCGCGCG
The DNA here is from genome assembly GCA_035542135.1 of Steroidobacteraceae bacterium. GTDB lineage: Bacteria > Pseudomonadota > Gammaproteobacteria > Steroidobacterales > Steroidobacteraceae > FEN-1191. The sequence continues at coordinate 11,209 of DATKLZ010000126.1, forward strand.
GGAAGATGAACACGCGCATCAGCCAGGCCATCGGCCGCACCGGAAAATTGCGCAGCACGCCGTGCAGCTGCTCCTGCGCCTGGTACAGCAGTTCGCGGCAGGACCACTCGACGATCGGCAGGTCGGCGGCCGGGCGCCCCTGGTCCTCGTGGTGCTTGAGCACCATCGAGGCGAGGTAGAGCGAGGAGAGTACGTCGCCGAGCCGCGCCGAGATGCTCTCCTTCTTCTTCAGGTAGCCACCGAGCGCCAGCATTGCCACGTCGGTGGCGAAGGCAAACGAGGCGCTGAAGCGCTCGATGTGCTGGTAATAGCGGCGCGTCGGCCCGGCATCGGGCACGTTGCGGAAGCGCGCCAGCGTGAGCGCCATGACCAGCGAGCGCGCGGCGTTCGAGATCGTGAAGCCGATGTGGCCGAACAGCGCGCGGTCGAACTCGTCGACGCCGCGCGCGCGGTCGGGATTGCGCGCCGCGTTCATCTCGCGCAGCACGAACGGATGGCAGCGGATCGCGCCCTGCCCGAAGATGATCAGGCTCCGCGTCAGGATGTTCGCGCCCTCGACGGTGATCGCGATCGGGATCGACTGGTAGCCGCGGCCGAGGTAGTTGCGCGGCCCGAGCATGATGCCCTTGCCGCCCTGCACGTCCATCGCGTCGTTGGCGACGCGCCGGCCCATCTCGGTGACGTGGTACTTGAGGATGCCGGCCGGCACCGCCGGCCGCGCGCCGGCATCGATTGCCGCGATCGTGACGCTCCGCGCAGCGTCGGAAATGTAGGTGAGCCCGACCATGCGCGCGATCGCCAGCTCGACGCCTTCGAACCTGCCGACCGGCATGTTGAACTGGCGGCGGATGCGCGCGTACGCGCCGGTGGCGAATACCGCCGCCTTCGAGCCGCCGGTCGCGTTCGAGGGCAGCGAGATGCAGCGCCCGACCGAGAGCTGCTCGACCAGCATGCGCCAGCCCTGGCCGGCCATCTTGACGCCGCCGATGATCGCATCGAGCGGGACGAACACGTCGCGCCCGCGCACCGGGCCGTTCTGGAACGGGATGTTCAGCGGCAGGTGGCGCTTGCCGATCTCGACGCCGGCCGTGTTGCGCTCAATGAGTGCGCACGTGATTCCCAGGTCAGTGTCGCCCCCGAGCAGCCGGTCGGGATCCTGCATGCGGAAGGCCAGGCCGATCACCGTCGCAATCGGCGCGAGCGTGATGTAGCGCTTCGAGAAGTTCAGCCTGAGGCCCAGCACTTCCTGGCCGCGCCACATGCCGCGGCAGACGACGCCGGTGTCGGGAATCGCGGCCGCGTCCGAGCCGACGCGCGGGCCCGTGAGCGCGAAGCAGGGGATATCATCGCCGCGCGCGAGCCGCGGCAGGTAATGGTTCTTCTGCTCCTCGGTGCCGTAGTGCTGCAGCAGTTCCGCCGGCCCGAGGGAATTCGGCACCGCGACGGTCGAGGCGCAGGTGACGCTGCGGCTGGCGAGCTTCACCAGCACGCAGGAGTGCGCGTAGGCCGAGAAACCCAGGCCTCCGTACTGCTTGCCGATGATCATGGCGAAGAAGCCGCGCGACTTGAGGAAGGCCCAGACCTCGGGCGGCAGGTCGCCGCGACGGTGCGTGATGTCGAAGTCATCGAGCATGCGGCACAGTTCCTCGCAGGGGCCGTCGAGGAAGGCCTGCTCCTCGGCCGACAGGCGCGGCGGCGGAATGGCGCGGAGCTTCGACCAGTCGGGCTTGCCGCTGAACAGTTCGCCGTCCCACGAGACGGTGCCGGCCTCGAGCGCCTCGCGCTCGGTGTTCGACATATTCGGCAGCAGGCGCAGGTAGGCGCGCAGGAACGGCCGGCTGACGACGGCCTTGCGCAGCGGGCGCACGTTCAGCAGCCACAGCAGCGCCAGCAGCAGCCACAGCGTGCCCTGCCAGATGCCGCCGGGATGGCCGAAGCGCAGGTAGGCCGCCAGCAGCACCGTGAAGGTGAGCGTGTAGCTGAACAGCGGCAGGCGGCGGTAGGCGAGGTACACCACCGCCAGCACGAAAACCACGGTGATTGCGGCGCCGGCCATGGCGCCATACTAGTCCTCGGCGCAGCCTCGCGCGAGCGTCAGCCGAGCAGGTCGCGCACGCCGTCGCGCTCCTCGCGCAGCTCCGCTTCGGTCGCGGCGAGCTTGCCGCGGCTGAAGGCGTCGATGGCGAGGTTGGGCACGATCTGGTAACGGCCGTCGCGGCAGGTCACCGGATACGAAAAGATGATGCCTTCGCCGATGCCGTAGCTGCCGTCGGACGGAATGCCCATGCTGACCCAGTCGCCCTCCGGCGAGCCCAGGAACCAGGTGCGCATGTGGTCGAGCGCGGCCGAGGCGGCCGAAGCCGCCGACGAGGAGCCGCGGGCCTTGATGACCGCCGCGCCGCGCTGCTGCACGGTGGGGATGAAGGTCTGTTCGATCCAGGCCTGGTCGACCAGGCTCTTCGCGTCCTGGCCGGCGACGAGCGCGTGGCTGAGGTCGGGGTATTGCGTCGAGGAATGATTGCCCCAGATCGTCATGCGGCGGATGTCGGTGACGTGCCTGCCGGTCTTCTCCGCGAGCTGCGAGAGCGCGCGGTTGTGGTCGAGCCGCGTCATCGCGGTGAAATGCGCCGGGTTCAGGCCGGGCGCGTTGCTGCGCGCGATCAGCGCGTTCGTGTTGGCGGGATTGCCGACCACGAGCACGCGCACCTGCCGGTCGGCGACCGCATCGAGCGCCTTGCCCTGCGCGGAGAAGATCTGCGCGTTCGCGAGCAGCAGGTCCTTGCGCTCCATGCCCGGGCCGCGCGGCCGCGCGCCGACCAGCATCGCCGCGTGGCAGTCGCGGAAGGCGACGCGCGCGTCATCGGTCGCGACCACCTTGTTCAGCGTCGGGAAGGCGCAGTCGGCCAGTTCCATGACGATGCCGTTCAGGCCCGGGAGCGCCGCCGTGATCTCGAGCAGGTGCAGGTTGACCGGCTGGTCGGCCCCGAGCATCTGGCCCGAGGCCACGCGGAAGGCGAGCGCGTAGCCGATCTGGCCGGCGGCGCCGGTGATCGCGACGTTCAGGGGCTGTTTCACGAATCGTCTCCAGGCAGTGCGGCAATGAAACGAGGAGTGGATTCTAGCACCGCCATTCCGGCGTCGAGCCTGATAGCATCGCTCCCCGGGGCGCGGACCCGCCCCCGGGGGCCGACCTCAAAGCAACGGGACTGCCGATGAGCGAACCGTGTACTGCGTAGCGCGACGCCAGGCCGACCGCGTCGAACTGCTGCTGCGCGGTGAATGGCGCGTGACGACATTGCCGGCGATCGAGGCTGAACTGGCGACGGTCGACACCGGCGGCCAGCGGCGGCTGCAGGTCGATGCACGCGAGGCGCAGTTCGACCTGTCGGGTGCGTGGCTGCTGCACGATTTTCTGGCCCGGGCCGGGGCTGGCGGTGTCAGCGCGGAATTCACTGGCGAGGCGCCGCCGGCGCTGGCGCTGATCGCGCGTACGCTGGGCAACGAACCGGCCGCCGTGGGCGAGGATGCGATGTCGCGCACCGCCTGGCTCGACCCGGCCTTCGCCGTGGAGGGCCTGGGTCGCAAGACGGTGGCCGGCTGGCGGCTGGTCGAGTCGCTGCTCGCCTTCCTCGGCCGCGTCAGCTACGCGGTGGGCCGCGCCAGCGTGCAGCTGCGGCGCTGGCGCCCGACCTCGATCACGCGGCACGTGTACGACACCGGCATCACCGCGATCCCGATCGTCGCGCTGATCGCGTTCCTGATCGCGGTGATCCTCGCCTACATGGGCGCGCAGCAGCTGCGCAAGTTCGGCGCCGACATCTTCGTCGTCGACCTCGTGACCGTCGGCGTGCTGCGCGAGCTCGGCGTGCTGCTGACCGCGATCATCGTCGCGGGCCGCTCCGGCAGCGCCTTCGCCGCCGAGATCGGCGCGATGCGCCTCAACGAGGAAGTGGACGCGCTGCAGGCGATCGGCGTCGATCCGATCGAGGTGCTGGTGCTGCCGCGCGTGATCGGGCTGGTGATCGCCCTGCCGCTGCTGACCGTCATCGCCGACGGCATCGGGCTGGTCGGCGGCGGCCTGCTGTGCCACACGCTGCTCGACATGCCGCTGTCGCAGTACCTGAACCGCGCCAACGAAGCGATCGCGTCGACGACCTTCTGGGTCGGCATCATCAAGGCGCCGGTGTTCGCGCTGCTGATCGCGCTGGCCGGCACCTGGTGCGGCCTGCGCGTGCGCGGCTCCTCGCGCGACCTCGGGCGGCTCACCACGCTGGCCGTCGTGCAGGCGATCTTCTTCGTGATCCTCGCCGACGCGCTGTTCGCGGTCATGTTCATGGAGATGGACATCTGATGGCCGCGGTGGTCGAAGTGCGCGGGTTGGTCAACCGCTTCGGGCGCCAGACGGTGCATCGCGACCTCGACATGAGCGTCGAGGAGGGCGAGGTGTTCGGGATCGTCGGGGGGTCGGGCTCCGGCAAGTCCGTGTTGCTGCGCTCGATCCTCGGGTTGCAGAAGCCGACCGCGGGGACGGTGCTGCTCGGCGGGCGCGACATCACCGGCATGAGCGCGGCCGAACTGCGCGGCGTCAAGGCCGGCTACGGCGTCACCTTCCAGCAGGGCGCGCTGTTCAGTTCGCTCAACGTGCTGCAGAACGTGCAGCTGCCGATGATCGAGCACCTGCAACTGCCGCGCCGCGCGCTCGATGAACTCGCGCTGCTGAAGCTCCGGCTGGTGGGCCTGAACGCCGACTCGGCGCGCAAGTACCCGGCGCAGCTCTCCGGCGGCATGGTCAAGCGCGTGGCGCTGGCGCGGGCGCTGGCCCTCGACCCCAAGCTGCTGTTCCTCGACGAGCCCACCTCGGGCCTCGATCCGATCGGCGCGCAGGCCTTCGACGAGCTGGTCGTCTACCTGCAGCGCGAACTGGCGCTGACGGTGGTCATGATCACGCACGACCTCGATACGCTGTTCGGCACCTGCACCCGCGTGGGGGTGCTGGTCGACGGCAAGATGATCACCGACACGCTGGCTGGTATCGTCCATAATCCGCAGCCCTGGATTCATGCATACTTCCGTGGTCCACGCGCGCGGCAGCGGGAGACGGTTCAAAGGGAGACGGGGCATGGAGCGTGAGGCCAATTACGTCGCCGTCGGCGCCTTCGTGCTGCTGGTCGTGACGATGGCGACCCTGTTCGTGTACTGGTACAGCGACGGGCGCGAGCAGCGCAACTACACCCGCTACGAGGTGTATTTCGACGGCACCGTCAGCGGCCTGAGCGTCGGCGGTCCGGTGCGCTACCTCGGCGTCGACGTCGGCCGCGTGGTGCGCATCAACGTCGACCGGCGCGCGGCCGATCGCGTGCAGGTGATCGTCGACATCGACGCGAGCGCGCCGATTTCGGATCGCACGCTCGCGGAACTGTCGCTGCAGGGCGTGACCGGGCTCCTGTTCATCGACCTGCAGCAACAGCAACCCGGCGCCCATGCCGAGCGCGTCATGGAGCCGGTGCCGGGCGAGCACTACCCGGTGATCCGGTCGATCCATTCGGATTTCGACGTGTTCCTCAGCAGCCTGCCGGAGGTGGCGAGCCGCGTCGGCGAGCTGGCGACGCGCGCCAACCGGCTGCTGTCGGATGACAACATCGCCGCCTACAACCGCGTCGTCGCCAACATCGACCGCGCCGGCGCGGCGCTGCCGCAGGCGATGCGCGAGGCGGAACAGCTGGTGTCGGAGCTGCGCGCGGTCACCGCCGACGCGCATGCGGTCGTCGCGCAGGTTCGCGCCACCAGCGACAGCGCCGGCCCGGACCTGGCCGCGACGATGGCGAAGATGCGCCTCACGGCCGATCACCTCGCCAGGGCGAGCGAACAGCTCGACGGGCTGCTGGCCGACAACCGCGGCGCGCTGCGCGGGTTCACGCAACAGGGGCTGCCGCAGGTCGAGGCGCTGGTGCACGATGCGCGCGAGGCGGCGCGCGAGTTCCAGGGGCTGTCGAAATCACTGCGCGAGAATCCCTCGCGGCTGCTGTACCAGCCGGCCGCGGCAGGCGTGGAGATCCCGAGATGAACATGCGCACGCTACCGATCGCGGCCGCTGCCGCGGGCGCCGCGCTGGCGCTGGCTGCCGGCTGCGCCGGCTTCCACAGCAACGAGGCGGTCACGCAGACCTACGTGTTGAGGGAGTCCGCACGGCACGCCGGCGCCGCGGCACCGGCCGACGCGGCGGTCGCGACCGCGGCCGCCGGCGCCGCGCCGACCGCGACGCTGCAGGTGCTGCGGCCGCTGGCCGCGCCCGGCCTCGACACCGACCAGATCGCGCTGCTGCGCGACACCCAACGGCTCGATTACTTCAGCGCGAGCCGCTGGCCGGCGCCGCTCCCCGACCTGCTGCAGACGCTGGCGATCGACGCGCTGCGGGCGGCGGGCCATTACCGCGCGGTGCAGCCGGATGCCACCGCCTTCGTGGCCGACCAGGTATTGCAGATCGAGATCCGGCACTGCGAGGTGGAATATTCCCCGGAGGGCTCGCCGGTCGTGCACGTGCAGCTGCTGGCGACGCTCGGCCAGCGCGCCGACCGCACGCTGGTCGCGAGCGTCGTGGCCGGGAGCAGCAAGCCGGCGGCCGCCAACCGCATGCAGGCGGTGGTCGCGGCTTTCCAGGAAGCGGTCGGCGACGCGCTGGACCAGCTCGCCTCGCGCCTCGGTCCGTAGCGCGCCCCGCGGCGCTAGCGCATCGTCACCAGTTCCTCGGCCGCGGTCGGATGGATCGCGACGGTGTCGTCGAAATCCTTCTTCGTCGCGCCCATGCGCACGGCGACGGCGAATCCCTGCAGCAGCTCGTCGGCGCCCGGACCGATCACGTGCAGGCCGACGACGCGTTCCTCGGCGCCGGCAGTGACGATCTTCATGAGCGTCCTGGGCTTGTGCGTCGTGATCGCGTGGTAGAGCGGCGTGAAGCGGCTCGAATACACCTTGACGGCGGAGCCGTACTGCTGGCGCGCCGCGGCCTCCGTGAGGCCAAGCACGCCGATCGGCGGATGGCTGAAGATCACGCTCGGGATGTTGTCGTAGTCGAGCCGGCGCTCGCGCTGGCCGCCGAACAGCCGGTCGGAGAGCCGGCGGCCCGCGGCGATCGCCACCGGCGTCAGCGGCGCGCGGCCGGTGACATCGCCGATCGCGTAGACCCCGGAGACATTCGTCTCCTGCAGTGCGTCGGTGCGCACGAAACCGTGCGCGTCGCGCATCACGCGCAACTGGTCGAGCCCGAGGTCGCCGCCGGCCGCGCCGCGGCCGATCGCCCAGATGAGGCCGTCGAAGGGGCCGAGCTGCCGGCCATCCGCGAGCGTGAGCCGCAGTTGCCCGGCCGCGTCGCGCTCGAGCGCCTGCGGCACGGCCCTGGTGACGATGTCGACGCCCTCGTCGCGCATCGTCTCGCGCAGGTGATCGCCGAGGAAGGGCTCGAAATGCCGCAGCAGCCCGTCGCCGCGCACCGCGATCGTCGTGTGCGAGCCGAGCGCCGAGAAGATGCCGGCGAGCTCGACCGCGATGTAGCCGCTGCCGACGATCGCGACGCCGGCCGGCCGTGCCGGCAGCTCGAAGAAGCCGTCGGAGGTGATGCCATGGCCGGCGCCGGGGATGTCGGGCACGAGCGGATGGCCGCCGGTCGCGATGACGATGTGCGGCGCCCGGTATTCACGCCCGCCGGCGATCACGCCCTGCGTCGCCGCCAGCCGGGCGCGCTCGCGCAGCAGCGTCACGCCGCGCTTGTCGAGGTTGGCGGCGTAGATGCCGTTCAGCCGCGCCACGTAGGCGTCGCGCTTCGCCTTGAGCTGCGCCCAGTCGTGGCCGGCCAGCGCCAGGTCGAAGCCGTAATCGCGCGCATCGTGCGCGGCGTGCGCGAGCTGCGCCGCGTGCCACATCACTTTCTTCGGCACGCAGCCGACGTTGACGCAGGTGCCGCCGAGGCGGTGCGATTCGATGACCAGCGCGCGCGCGCCGTGCTCGGCGGCGCGCTGGGCGCAGGCGAGCCCGCCGCTCCCTCCGCCGATGACGATCAGGTCGTAGTCCATGGCCATGGTCCCCAAGCTTCCCCGCTACCGCAAAATCAGGCAGTCTAACCGGATGACCGCCCCTGCCAACCCGTTGCTGGCCGATGGCCCGCTGCCGGACTTCGCCTCGATACGCCCGGAGCACATCGAGCCGGCCATCACCGAGCTGCTCGGCCGCTGCCGCGCGCGGCTGGCCGAGATCGCCGCGCTCGGCGAGCCGACCTTCGCCAGCGTGGTCGTGCCGCTCGAGGAGCTGCGCCATCGGCTCTCGCGCGCCTGGTCGCCGGTCAGCCACCTGAACGGCGTGATGAACACCGATGCGCTGCGCGCGGCCTACAACGCCTGCCTGCCGCTGCTGACGGAGTACTACACCGACCTGTCGCAGAGCGAGGCGCTGCACCGCGCCTACCAGTATATCCGCGAGCATGAGGGCGCGAGGCTCGACGAGGTGCAGCGCGCGGTGCTGGAGCGGGCGCTGCGCGATTTCCGGCTCGCGGGCGTCGGGCTCGATCCGCCGCGCAAGGCGCGCTTCAAGGCGATCATGAGCGAGCTGGCGCAGCTGCAGGCGAAGTTCGAGGAGCAGGTGCTCGACGCCACCAACGACTGGTCGTACACCGTCACCGACAAGGCCCAGCTCGCGGGCCTGAACGCCGCGATCATCGAGCAGGCGGCGCGCCGCGCGCAGCAGCAGGGCGTGGCCGGATGGGTGCTGGGGCTCGACCAGCCGACCTACGTGGCCGTGGTCACCGATGCGGCCTCGCCCGAGCTGCGGCGGCGCTACTACGAAGCCTGGTGCACGCGAGCCTCCGATCGCGGACCCTCGGCGGGGCGGTTCGACAACACCGCGGTCATCGAAGACATCCTGCGGCTGCGGCACGAGGCCGCGCGGCTGCTCGATTTCAACTCCTACGCCGAATTCGCCCTCGCCGACCGCATGGCGCACACGGTGGACGAGGTCACCGGCTTCCTGCGGCAGCTCGCCGCGGCGGCGCGCGAGCGCGCGCAGGCGGAGCTGGCCGAGCTCGAGGCCTTCGCCGGCCGGCCGCTCGATGCCTGGGACATCACCTACTACTCCGAGCGGCTGCAGGAAAGCCGCTTCCAGGTGTCGCAGGAGGAACTGCGCGAGTACCTGCCGTTGCCGCGCGTGCTCGCGAGCCTGTTCGAGGTCGCCGAGCGCCTCTACGGCGTGCGGCTGGCCGAGAAGCACGGCGTGCCGGTGTGGCACCCGGACGTGCGCTATTTCGAAGTGCAGTCCGCCGCCGGCGCGCCGCTCGCCAGCTTCTACCTCGATGCCTATGCGCGCGAACGCAAGCGCAGCGGCGCGTGGATGGACGACTGCGTCGGCCGCATGCAGCTGCGCGGCGAGCTCACGCTCCCGGTCGCCTACCTGGTGTGCAATTCGCTCCCACCGCAGGACGGGCGCCCGGCGCTGCTGACGCACGATGACGTCGTGACGCTGTTCCACGAGTTCGGCCACGGGCTGCACCACATGCTCACGCGCATCGGGTATCCGAGCATCGCCGGCATCAACGGCGTGGCCTGGGACGCGGTCGAGCTGCCGAGCCAGTTCATGGAGAACTACGCCTGGCTGCCCGAGGTGCTCGCGCGCACCGCCCAGCACGCCGTGACCGGCGCGCCGCTCCCGGAGGCCAAGCTCCGCCAGCTCATCGCCACGCGCAGTTTCCAGGCGGGCCTGCACACGCTGCGGCAGGTGGAATTCGCGCTGTTCGACATGCGCATCCACGCCGAGTACGACAGCGCGCGCGGCTCGCGCCTGTACGAGCTGCTGGCCGAGGTGCGCGCCGAGGTCGCG
>DATKLZ010000127.1:0-2082 GCA_035542135.1 Steroidobacteraceae bacterium
CAACGTGTTGCTCGACAAACAGATCATCACCAGCGCGACCTTCACGGCGCTGCTGCTGATGGCCGTGGCCAGCACGATGCTCACGGTGCCGGTGGTCGCGCCCAGGCTGGCCCGCATGCGCGCGCTGCTGGGCCGCAGCGCGTAGGGCGCGCCGCGCCTGGCCGACGGTCGCGGCCTTCGTCAGGCCGCCATGACCACTTCGTTGACGCGCACGTTTCGTTCGAGGCAATGCGCCAGCGTGTCGTCGAGCCGCCGCAGCAGGTCGGTGAGCTGTTCGCCGGGCCGGCGCGCCAGCGCGACCCAGAGCACATCCGGGTCCGAGGCCACGGCGGCGCAATCGAACTGCTCGAGCCGGCCGATATCGATCGTGCCCCCGCTGGTGATGAATTGGTGCAACGTCGGCAGATTGGTCAGCGTGTTCATGTGTGGTCACTCCTTCCTCACAGGCATCGCCCTGCATCGCTGCCGTTCGCGGGCCGCGGATGCAAAGCCTTCCGGGCGCACTACGCGTGCGCCTTGGGATCGATCGGGTTTCAGTCAACCCTTGGGACTTTTCAGGCGAGGAAGGGCGGCCCGCGAGGGAGCCGCGTCGGCACGACCGTGCCGCGGGGAACGAAGGGCAGGGATGGAATCCGGACGGATTGGAATTCAGTCGCGACCGACACGACATTGCCGGCGCTGTACGTACCGGCCATCGCGGTTGCAGCGGCCGCGAACGGGCAGGGCGGGCTGCCGCCGTGCTCATGTCCTGCGGTATCCCGCTTGGGCGTGGTGCGATCCGCATGGCTCGGGTCGGCGCCCATGTCCATCGTGGACATGTCCATGCCGGACATGTCCATCCCAGCCATGTCCATGCCGGCCATGCTGCCGCCCATTGAAGCGCCACCCGCCGCGGGCATGTGCCCGTTGCAGACCATCAGGCCGCCGGGCCCGGGCATGAAGCCCGCGGGAACCAGCGCACGGGCGCAGAACGTCGCCAGCAGCAGCGCCACCAGCAGCGGATTGCGGGCCCAGCGGTTCGCAACGCGGTTGTTCACGCCTGTCAGCATAGTCCGGCAGCCGCCGCGACGCCATGGGCGAAAGTGCGTAGCCGCGGCCGGCGATCGTGTTTGACGTAAGCGGGAGCCGCCGCCGACGCGGCGTGACCGCAGGCTACGCGGAGTGCGGCCGATTGAGCCGCCGGCCCACCATCACGTGCGCGGGCAGGGCGAGGGCAGCCGCGATGCCAATCGCCCAGTGCGCGAAACCGACGATCATGCGCAGTCGATCGTCACCGATGTAGTAGAGGCCATAGGCGGTGAGGATCAGCACGCCCACGGCCGCGAGCATGACGACGCCGGTCGCGCGATTGACGCGCTGCCGCCAACCCGAGCGCACGTGTTGCAGCAGCAATGCGCCGAAGGCCATCAGGAATCCGATCGCGGCGGCGCCGTGCAGCCGAAGCCACCAAGGTTCCGATCGGTGCGGGGCTCCCGGGAAATCCGCGGGGCCGTGCAGGAAATAGTGTGCGACCAGCCAACCGATGCCGGAAACGAGCAGCAGCACGCTGACCAGGTACAGCCAGCGCCGATGGGCCGGCCGCAACTTGAGCGGCGGCCGGTGATGATGCCGCCTCACCGGACTGCGGCCCTGCCGGATGCAAATGCGAGCACGGTCGCTGTACTCCCCATTGCGGGTGGCGGCTGCAGCCACTCGCGGCCGCAGGCGCTCACGCCCCGTCGATCGATGATCACCGCCTGGGCATCGAGGCCATGCAGCAGGCGCGACGCCCGGTGCGGTGCCAGCCGCACCACCTTCGTCAGCGCGTCGGCCGTCATGCAATCGGCGGCGAGGACACTGATGCTGCGCTCCCAGGCCATGCAATGGCCCCGGACCGGATCGACCAGGGCGTCGACCTGGCCCCCATCCAATTGCACCCCGGAATTGTATCCCGCGGAGGTGGCGATCGCCGCGTCGCTGATCGAGCCGAGGCACAGCAGCGCCGATGGCTCGTCGGGCGCGCGCACGTGGATCGGCTGCGCGGCGCCGAAGCAGCGCAGGTCGCCGCCGGCATTGACGACCCCGCTCGCCACGCCGTGCGCA
>DATKLZ010000128.1:0-6712 GCA_035542135.1 Steroidobacteraceae bacterium
TCGCCGGTGCGCACGTCGATGACCACCACCGAACCCGAACGCGCGCGGTTGTCGCGGATCGCCGCCTTCAGCTCGCGATAGGCGAGGTACTGGATGCGCAGGTCGATGCTCAGGCGCAGGTCGCGTCCCGGGCGCACCGCGCGGATGCTCTCGACGTCCTCGACCTTGTTGCCGTCACCCGACTGGATCACGCGCTTGGAGCCGTCCTCGCCGCCCAGCCAGTTGTCGAAGGCCAGCTCCGCGCCTTCCTGCCCGGTGTCATCGACGTCGGTGAAGCCGAGCAGGTGCCCGGTGACTTCGCCGGCCGGGTAGTAGCGGCGGTACTCGCGCGCCAGGTACACGCCGGGAATCTGCAGCGCGCGCACCTTGCGCGCGTCGGCGGGCTGGAGCCCGCGCACCAGGTAGAGGAACTCGCGGTCGGTGTTCGTGCTGACGCGCCGCGCGAGTTCCTGCGGGTCCATGTGGATCGCGCGCGCCAGCCGCGGCAGCTGGTCGACGCCGCCGCTGAGCTCCCGCGGATTGACCCACACGCCATCGACCGGCGTGCTGACCGCGAGCGGTTCGCCGTCGCGATCGGTGATGGTGCCGCGGTGCGCGACGATCGGCGCCACGCGCGTGAAGCGCGCCGCGCCTTCGCCGGCGAGGAAGCGGTGCTGCACGAGCTGCAGCTGCACGGCGCGCGCGACCAGCCCGGCGCCGCACAGCAGCAGCGCGCCGAACACCACGCCGAGGCGCATGCGGAATGCGACCGGCCGCGGCCCGCCCGACGGGCGCGCCGCGCGCGCGGAACCGGAACTGCCGCGCCAGGAACGGCGGCTCATGGCGGGGGCATCTCCACGTCGCGCGAGGCGGGAATGCGCATCTGCAGGCGCGTCGTGGCGGTGTTCTCGACGTAGGCGTACGTCGACCAGTAGCTCTGCTCGATCTGCAGGCGCCCCCACTCCGCCTCGAGTTCATCGCGCCCGCTGTTCAGCCGCTCGAGCTGCACGAACAGTTCGCGCGCGCGGTGCTTGCAGTAGATCGCGCCGGCGGCGGATGCGAGCACCGCCAGCCACAGCAGCGGCACGCCGATCCACAGCAGCGCGCGAGGCAGCGGCTTCATGCGGCCACCGACGGCGCGCGCTCGGCGACCCGCAGCAGCGCGCTGCGGGCGCGCGGATTGGCGTGCACCTCGGCGGCGCCGGCGCGCTGCTTGCGCCCGACGAGCTTCAGCGGCGGCAGCGCGCTGGCCGGGATCACCGGCAACCGCGCCAACGCCGGATCGACGCTGGTGCGGCTGCGCAGGAAATCGCGCACCACGCCATCCTCGAGCGAATGGAAGCTGATCACCGCCAGCCGGCCACCCGGCGCCAGCAGCGGCACGGCCTGCTCCAGCGCCGCGCGCAACTGGCCGAGTTCGTCGTTGGTGTGCATGCGCAGCGCCTGGAAGGTGCGCGTCGCCGGATGCTTGCCGGGCTCGCGCGCCGGCACCGCCGCACTGACCAGGTTGGCCAGCTGCAGCGTGCGAGTCAGCGGCTGCTTCGCGCGCTCGCGCTCGATCGCGACGGCGATGCGCCGCGCGAAGCGCTCCTGCCCGAGCGTCGCGATCACGTCGCGCATTTCCTCGACCGTGGCCCGGGCCAGCCAGGCACTGACGGGCTCGCCGCGCTGCGCATCCATGCGCATGTCGAGCGGGCCGTCCTTCTGGAAGCTGAAGCCGCGCGCCGCGTTGTCGAGCTGCGGCGAGGAGACGCCGCAGTCGATGAGAATGCCGTCGTACAGGCCACCGGACGGATCCGCCGCGCGCAGCAGCGCCGCGATCTCGCCGTAGGCTCCATGCACAAGCGTAAGACGGGGCTCCGATGCGAAGCGCGCCTGGCCCGCCTGGATCGCCTGCCAGTCGCGGTCGATGGCGATGAGGCGGCCGTCGCGCCCGAGGGCGGCGAGGATGCGCTCGCTGTGACCGCCGCGGCCGAACGTGGCGTCGACGTAACGCCCGGACGGGCGCACGGCAAGAGCTGCGAGCACCTCGTCGACAAGCACCGGTTTGTGCTCATCCAATTTCCCCGCCCTGGCGCATCTTCACCGGACCCTAAAGCGAAATGGATTCGAGATCGGCCGGCAGCGTGCCGGTCGAGTCATCGCTCTTGAGCCAGACGTCGCGCCGTTCCATCCAGCGCGCCTCGTCCCACAGCTCGAAGCGCGCGCCCTGGCCGATCAGCATCGCGTGGCGATGGAGGCCGGCGAATTCGCGCAGTTCCTGCGGCAACAGCAGGCGCCCGTGCGCATCGAGCTGCGCGTCGGTGGCGTGGCCCACCATCAGCCGCTGCAGGCGGCGCGCCTGCGGCTGCAGCGTGGGCAGCGCCATCAGCTTGCGCTCGATCTGTTCCCATTCCGGCAGCGGGTAGATGAGCAGGCACTGGTCGCGATCGACCGTGATGACGAGCTGCCCGGCGCACTGCTCGCGCAGGCGATCGCGGTGGCGGGTCGGCATGACCAGCCTGCCTTTGTCGTCCACCGTGAGCTTTGTTGCGCCGCGAAACATGTCGTCGACGGGCCAGAAGCGCCCATCTGCTCCCACTTTTTCCCACTTGGCGCCACTATAGAAATCGGGGTGCTCTTATGTCAATGGCCTTTGCCTGTGTTTTTCTCCAGTTGGACAAAGACTTACGCGTGCATTCGGGGACCGGCGCCGCGCCGGGGCGGACGCCTGACGCCAAGCGACTTATCGATCAGATACTTGGCAAGAGAATCTCAGGCGAAGCCGAGGTAAGAAGGAGAGCCGGCCGATAAGCCGGGTTCTGTCGTGGGCAATCATTCCTCTGGGACGCGCGTCGCCGCGCGCCTCAAGCGGCCTACCCGGAAGCACGCGCAGGTCCGGCGCTGCGGTGTTGCCACCGCGACTTCCCTATTTGGCCTTGCTCCAGGTGGGGTTTGCCGTGCCGTCAGTGTTACCACCGACGCGGTGCGCTCTTACCGCACCCTTTCACCCTTGCCAGCACCGTTTCCGGCACTTCGGCGGTTTGCTTTCTGTTGCACTTTCCGTGGGCTCGCGCCCCCCAGGCGTTACCTGGCACCTCGACCCGCCGAGCCCGGACTTTCCTCTGCCACGCGGGAAAACCCGTGAGACAGCGATTGCCTGGCCGGCTCTCCAGTGCGCACGATACGGCCTCTAGCCCTCTTCTGCAGCGGAATCGCGCGTGCCCCCGGCCGCGTCGGCGCCGGGCCCCTCGCGCGCCAGGCGCTGCGCCAGCGCGTAGGCCGCGGCACGCGGCACCCCGCTCAACCGGGCCCCGATCGCCGCGGCACGCGCGGGCGGCAGGCTCTTCAGCAACAGCGGCAAGGCGCGCGCCAGCAATGCGGCATCACCCTCGCCCGCCGCCGGCGCGCCGGCGATGACCAGCGTGATCTCGCCGCGCGCGAGGTCGGCATCGGCCAGCGCGCGGGCCGCGAGCTGCGCGAGCGTGCCGCGATAGATGGACTCGTGCGTCTTGGTGAGTTCGCGGGCGATGACCGCGTTGCGATCGGCCCCGAACGCGTCGGCGAGTTGCCGCAGCGTCGCGGCGATGCGGTGCGGTGCCTCGAACAGCACGAGCGTGCGCGGCTCCTGCGCCAGCCGCGCCAGCGCGGCGCTGCGTTCGCCGGCACGCGCCGGCAGGAATCCCTCGAACACGAAACGGTCGGTCGGGAGCCCGGCCACCGCGAGCGCCGCGGTCACGGCCGAGGGCCCGGCGATGCTGCGCACTTCGAATCCCGCCGCGGCCACCGCGCGCACCAGGATGAATCCCGGATCCGACAGCAGCGGCGTGCCGGCGTCGCTGACGAGCGCGAGCACTTCGCCGCGCCGCAGTCGCTCGAGCAGCGCGTCGACGCGATCGGCTTCGTTGTGGTCGTGCAGCGATAGCAGCGGCCTCGAGATGCCGCAGGCCGCGAGCAATGCGGAGGTGCGGCGCGTGTCCTCGGCGAGCACCAGCGTCGCCTGCCCGAGACACTCGCGCGCGCGCGGGCCCAGGTCGCCAAAATTGCCGATTGGCGTCGCAATCACATCGAGCCTGCCCGCTGCCCCAGCCACTATAATCCCCGGCAACTGCCAATCATGGGCGCCTAGCTTGCGGGGCGCGGTGCTACCGATGCAAACACAGCGCATATCCTCACGACCCTGTGCCGCGCTGGCGCTGGCCGCAGCGTTCGGCGCGCTGGCCGCCTGCGCCAGCTTTCCGCCCGCCACCTTTCCGGCCGCCACCACCGCCGGCGCGCCGGCGCCCGCCGAAGCCGCCGCGCGCAGCCGCAACGCCAACGCCCTCGAGAGCGCGGCGCGCCGCGCCGAGCCCGACGCCCGCCCGGCGCTGCAGCTGCAGGCGGCTCGCGCCTGGCTGCAGGCTGGCCGCGCCACCGAGGCGGCGCACGTGCTGGCCGGCATCACCGGCACGCTCACGCCGGTCCAGCTCATCGAGCGCCGGGTGCTCGAGGCCGACCTCGAGCTCGCCAATGGCCACGCGCAGCAGGCCTGGCAGCAGATGAGCGCCATCGCCGAGCCCGCCGGCACGCCCGCCGCGCCGCAGTATTTCGAGAGCCGCATGCGCATCGCGCTGGCGGCGGCGCGCCCGGTCGACGGCGTGCGCGCCGAGCTCGGCGCCGAGCGCCTCGCGCAGGGCGATGCCGAGCGCAGCGCGCTGCGCGCCGAGCTGCTCTCGTTGCTGCGCGCCGCGCGCGAACAGGGCGTCAAGCTCGAGCCCGCCGCCAGCCCCGATCCGATCGTGCGCGGCTGGCTCGAGCTGGGCGCGGTCGCGAGTGCCGGCGGTGGCGCCTCGATCAATGGCGCGATCGAGGCCGCGCGCTGGCGCTCCACGTACCCCGGGCACCCGGCCACCGAGCTGCTGCCGCAGGCCCTGGCCGCGCCGCTCCCGGTGGCCACGCGCCTGCGCAAGCTCGCGCTGCTCCTGCCGGTCACCGGGCAGGCTGCGGGCTATGCCGCGACGATCCAGGCCGGGTTCAACTACGCGTGGCAGCAGCTGCCGGCCGACGCTCGGCCGGAGGTGCAGGTGTACGACACCGGCGTGTTGCCCGTCGACCAGGCGCTGCGCCAGGCGCACGCCGACGGCAACGATTTCATCGTCGGCCCGCTCACGCGCCAGGAGGTCGACGTGGCCGCCAGCGCCTGGCCGGGCGTGCCGATGCTGGCGCTGAATTTCCTCAGCGCCGGGCGCTCCGCGCCCTATGGCATGAACCAGTACGCGCTCTCGCCCGAAGACGATGCGCGCGAGGTGGCGCGGCGCCTGCTCGCCTCCGGCCAGCGGCGCGGCGTCGCGCTGTGCCCGACGGGCGAGTGGGGCACGCGCGTGCTGGCGGCCTTCACGCAGGAACTGCAGGCCGGAGGCGGAACGCTGCTCGCGCAGGCGTTCTATGATCCGGCCGAACACGATTACGCCACGCCGATCCGCACGGTGCTCGGCACCGACCAGAGCATCATGCGCCGGCAAAGGCTGCAGTCGATCGTCGGGCAGAAGCTCGAGTTCGAGCCGCGTGGCCGCGCCGACCTCGATTTCGTCTTCGCGCCGGCGCAAGCCGGGCAGGCGCGCCTGCTGCGGCCGCAACTGCGTTTCCAGTACGCCGGCGACGTGCCGGTCTACGCCACCAGCGATGCCTATGCGGCCGATGGCGGCGTGGCCAACCAGGACCTCGACGGCTTGATCGTGCCGGCGATGCCCTGGGTCGTACCGAACAGCGGCGCGGCCTCGGCAGTGCGCGACAGCGTGGCCGCCGCATCCGGCGACAACAGTGACTGGCAGTCGGGCCTGTACGCCTTCGGCTACGACGCGCTGCAGCTGGCGGTGGCGATCGCGGGCGCTGGTCGCGATTACGAGCGCGTGCAGGTGGCGGGGCTGACCGGCGACTTGCGCCTCGGCGCCGACGGTCGCGTACACCGGCAACCGGCCTGGGCGCGCATCTCGCGCAATGGCACGCCGCAGCTGCTCGGCAATCCGACCAGCGCTGGCGGCGACTAGCGCCGCGTCGCCGCCAGGATCGGGCAAGGTTGGCGGTGGCGGCACCGATCGCGCGGCCACCGGATCGCCGGCTGATCGGCCAGCGGGCCGAAGCGCGCGCGGCCGAGCACCTGCGCGCGGCGGGCCTCGTGCTGCTGCACCGCAATTACCTGTGCCGGCGTGGCGAACTCGACATCGTCGCGCGCCACGGCACGACGCTGGTCATAGCCGAGGTACGCCTGCGCGCCTCGGCGCGCTATGGGGGAGCGGCCGCGAGCATCACGCGCGCCAAGCAGCGGCGCATCGTCTGCGCCACGCGCCACCTGCTGGCGCGCTACCCGTCGCTGCAGCGGCTGCCGGTGCGCTTCGATGCGCTGCTCGTTTCCGCCGATGACGGGCCGATCGAATGGCTGCAAGGCGCGTTTGACGCGTACTAGTGGTGGGTGTGCGGAGCGCGCAGGGTTGATTGGGTGCCGGCCGTCGCTCCCCGTAACTCGCTTTGGGCCCAGACCCCATTGCCCGCGCGCACACGACGCGCCCGCAGCCATCACTACGGCGTTGATCGCACCTGGGCGGGGTCGGAACGGCTACTTGACGACCGTCAGCTTCGCGCGGCGCATTTCGCCCTTTGCCGCAGCGGCTGCGGGCGCGGCGCCCTCGGCCGGCGGCGGCGTCTCCGGCTCGCCTTCGTTGAACACCATGCCCTCGCCGGTCTCGCGCGCGTAGATGCCGAGCACGGCGCCGATCGG
>DATKLZ010000129.1:0-4651 GCA_035542135.1 Steroidobacteraceae bacterium
CGCCCTTACAAGGCGAATGTCGTGGGTTCGATCCCCTCAGCACCCACCAATCACAGTGGAGCGGTAGTTCAGTTGGTTAGAATACCGGCCTGTCACGCCGGGGGTCGCGGGTTCGAGTCCCGTCCGCTCCGCCACTTGAAATCATGCTGCAAAACCTAGGCGACATTCTCAAGGGCCGCCGCTGGCTGGCCTTGCTGGTGCTGATCCCGCTGGCGCTCCTGTTCGGGCTGTGGGGCACGGCCGGGCTCGTCGACCTGAGCTTCGGCACCCCGAAGTACGGGCTCAAGGTCAATGGCGAGGAGATCCCGACCACGCAGCTCCAGCAGGCCTGGCAGGAGCGCCAGTCGCAGTACCAGCAGCAGCTCAAGACCGACATCCCGGCCGAGCTGCGCACGCAGCTCCAGGACCAGCTGTTCGAGCAGTACATCCGCGAAACGCTGATGCGCCAGCGCGCGGTGGCGAGCGGGTTCCGCGTCGACGACGACGCCGTCATGAACGCCTACCGCCAGCAGAAGGCCTTCCAGGTCGATGGCCAGTTCAGCGAGGAGTCGGCCAAGATCGTGCTCGCGCAGAATGGCCTGACTCCGGCCAGCTACGAGGAGCGGCTGCGCCGCGAGCTGCAGGTCGGCCAGCTCGAGCGGAGCCTGGAGATCGGCGATTTCCTCACCACCTCCGAACTGCAGCACGCGTTCGCGCTGGAGAACGAGCAGCGCGAGGTGCGCTATGCGCTGCTGCCGGTGGCGCCGTACGCGGCCGCGGTCAAGGTCGACGATGCGCGCGCCAAGGCCTGGTACGACGCGCACGCCGACGAGTACCAGACGAAGGAATCGGTCCGCCTGCAGTACGCCGAGCTGCGCCTCGACACGATCGCGGCCGGCGTCAGCGTCAACGAGGCCGACCTCAACGCCTGGTACCAGCAGAACAAGGCGCGCTACATCGAACCGGAGAAGCGCCGCGCCCGGCACATCCTGATCGCCGTGGGCGATTCCAAGGACGCCGCCGCCGATGCGGCCGCGCTTGCCAAGGCGCAGCAGGTGCTGAAGGAAGTGCGCGCCGGCGGGGATTTCGCGGCGCTCGCGAAGAAATACTCGCAGGATCCCGGCTCCGCCCGCCAGGGCGGCGACCTCGGCTGGGCGCTGCGCAACGCCTACGTGCAGCCCTTCGCCGACAAGCTGTTCACGATGAAGCCCGGCGAGGTGAGTGACCCGGTCAAGACGCAGTTCGGCTACCACATCATCCGCCTCGAGGAGGTGCAGCCGGAGCACGGCAAGACGCTGGCCGACGCGCGCGCGCAGATCGAGGGCGATTACCGCCGCGAGCGCGCCTCCGACATCTTCGGCGACCGGCAGGAGCAGCTGCAGCAGAAGATCGAGACGACCAGCGGCGCCGATCTCGCGGCGCTGGCGAAGGAATTCGGCCTGACCGTGGGCGAAGTGCCCGAGTACACGCGCGGCGGCGGCGGCGCGCTCGGCGTCAGTTCCGATCTCAGCAGCGTCGTGTTCAGCGACACCGTGCTCAAGGACCAGCGCATTGGCGGCCCGGTCGCGCTCGCCGACGACCGGCTGGTCATCGTCAAGGCGCTCGAACACCACCTGCCCAAGCCGCGGCCGCTCGCGGAAGTGCGCGCCGACATCGATGCGGCCGTGGCCCGCGAAGAGGGCACGAAGGCCGCGCGGGCAGCGGCCGAGGCGGCCCGCAAGCAGCTCGTGGCGGGCGTCAGCTTCGATGCGGTCGCCAGGCAGTTGAAAGTGACGGCCGCGCCGGCGGCCTTCGTGGGCCGCGGCGACCCGCAGCTGCCGGCCCAGATCCGCGACGCCGCCTTCACTGCAACGGATGTGGCGCCCGGAAAGCCCTCTTACCAGGCGATTGCCATGGACCAGGGCGGTGCGGCGATCGTCGCGGTGCTGTCGGTCAAGCCCGGCGCGCTGAGCACCAACAGCATCGCCGACCAGCAGCTGATGGTGGGCGTCAGCCAGCGCCACAGCGAAGCCGACCTGCAGGCCTACCTCGCCGAGATGCAGCGGCGCGCCACGATCCGGCGCAATCCGACCATTTTCAATAATTAGGAATTAGGCGCCGCGCGCGCGCCTGCAGGGCGTTCCCGCCCTGGTCGGGCGCTACTCGCCGGCCTCGTCGGCGAAGCTCATGCCCACGGTGCTGAAGCCGCTGTCGACATAGGTGATCTCGCCGGTGATGCCAGCGGCCAGGTCGGAGCACAGGAACATCGCCGCGTTGCCGACGTCCTGCAGCGTGACGTTGCGGCGGAGCGGGGCCACCTTGGCGACGTAGTTGAGCATCTTGCGGAACCCCCCGACGCCGGCGCCCGAGAGCGTCTTGATCGGGCCGGCCGAGATGCCGTTGACGCGGATGCCCGAGGGCCCGAGGTCGTAGGCGAGGAAGCGCACGTTGGCCTCGAGGCTCGCCTTGGCGAGGCCCATCACGTTGTAGTTCGGTATCGAGCGCACCGCGCCGAGGTAGGAGAGCGTCAGCATCGCGCCGTTGCGCCCCTGCATGAGCGGCGAGAATGCGCGGGCGAGGGCCGTGAAGCTGTAGCTCGACACATCGTGCGCGATGCGGAAGGCCTCGCGCGTGGTATTCGCAGTGAAGCTCCCCTCGATCGCCTCGCGCGGCGCGAACGCCACGGCGTGCACGAGGATATCGAGGTGGCCCCAGGTCTTCTTCACCAGCTCCGCGGCGGCATCGATCTGCGCATCGACGGTGACATCGAGCGGCATCAGCAGCGTGGAGCCGATCGAGGCGGCGAGCGGCTCGACGCGCTCCCTGAAGCGGTCATTGGCGTAGCTGAAGGCGAGTTCCGCGCCCTGCGCGTGCATGGCCTGGGCGATGCCCCAGGCGATCGAACGGTCGGTCGCGACGCCTACGATCAGGGCGCGCTTGCCCGTGAGCAAACCCATGCTGCAACTCCCCTCTGAATGAAATCGGACGCTTCAGCCGCGCGAGCTGACGAAGGCCACCAGTTTTTGTCCCGGGCGGATCGAGTGGCCGTTCTCCATGCCATTCCAGCCGAGCAGCTCGCGCACCGTGACCTGCAGCATGCGCGCGATGCCGTAGAGCGTGTCGCCGCGGCGCACGGTGTACGTGATCTGGCGACCGCTGCCGGCGCTCGCCGTGCCGCGTCCGCCGCCCGAGCCGCCGCCCGCCAGCGGTGCGCGGCCCGCGACGACGAGCTTCTGGCCGGCGCGGATCGGATCGTTGACGTCCATGTTGTTCAGGCGCGCCAGCGTGTGCACGTCGGTGCCGAGGCGGTGCGCGATGGCGAACAGCGTGTCGCCGCGGTGCACGACGTGCAGGCCGCGGTGCGCATAACGGCCGCGGCCGAGCCGGCCCGGGCGATCGAACAGCGCGGCGGCGCGCATCGCCTTCTCGGGCAGCTGGATCGTCGAGGAGGGCACCATCAGCGTGCTGCCGACGACGAGCTTTTCGTTCGGCGCCAGGTTGTTGAGGTGGCGCAGCAGCTCGGGGGTGGTGCTGTTCTGCCGGGCGATGCCGGCGATCGTGTCCTGCCGGCGCACTTCGTAACCCGCCACGCGCATGCGCTGCTCGGGCGTCAGGCTCAGCAGCGTCTGCTCGAGGCCCTCGGCCGCATCGATCGGCACCAGCAGGCTGTAGGGGCCGGTCGGGTCGGTGGCCCAGCGATGGAAGGCCGGGTTCAGCTCGTACAGGTCGTCCTTGCTGACGCCGGAGAGCTCGGAGACCACCTGCAGGTCGATCTGGCCGCCGGTGTTGATCTGCGTGAAATACGGCGCATCGTCGATCTGGCTGAATTCCAGCCCGTACGCAGCCGGGTCGGAGACGATGCGGCGCATCGCCAGGAGCTTGGGCACGTAGGCGCGCGTCTCGGTCGGGAGCTTCAGGTGCCAGAAGTCGATCGGCTTGCCGAGCCGCTCGTTGCGCGCCACCGCGCGCTCGACGTTGCCCTCGCCGCAGTTGTAGGCCGCGATCGCCAGCAGCCAGTCGCCGTTGAACTCATCGTGGAGCGATTGCAGGTAATCGAGCGCCGCGCGCGTCGAGGCGATGACATCGCGCCGCCCGTCGTACCACCAGTCCTGCTTGAGTCCGTAGTTCGAGCCGGTGCCCGGGATGAACTGCCACAGGCCCGCCGCGCGCGCGCGCGAATAGGCATAGGGCTCGAAGGCGCTCTCGACCACCGGGAGCAGCGCGATCTCGAGCGGCATCTGGCGCGCATCGAGCTGCCCGACGATGTAGTGCATGTAGTGCTCGGCGCGTCCCCACACCCGCTCGAGGTAATCGGGGTGGTTCGCGTACCAGTTCAGCTCGCGGTCGACCTGCAGTTCGTTGACGTCTTCGAGCTTGAAGCCGGCGCGCAGCCGCACGAACAGGTCTGGCGCCAGCGGCGAGACGAACGAGTGGTCGGGGAACTGAACCGGGCCGATATCCTGCACGGCCGGATCGCTCGCTGGAGCGGGGGCGCTGGATACCGCCGCGACCGGGGTGGCACTCGCGGCCGGCGGCGCGGGGGCGGGAGCCGCCACGGCGACGGGCGCGGCGCTCGCGGGGGCCACTGGGTGGCTGGCGCATCCGGCCAGCGCGCTCAGCGCCAGCAGGCCGGTGAGGACTGCGCTCGTGGGTCGAATCGGCGTCACCAAATTTGCTCCATCCCAGTGCCGGG
>DATKLZ010000130.1:0-41726 GCA_035542135.1 Steroidobacteraceae bacterium
TATCGCGACACTCCGCAGCGCCTCGTGGCGCAGGCCACGGCCGAGGACCTCGATGCGGTGTTCGACCTCGTCGTGAACAAGGAGCAGCGCATTCCGGACATCGGCTACTTCTCGCCCGAACCCGACAAGGCATCGACTGCATCGGTGCTGCTCTCGCACGGCCAGGAATACCACACCAGCTACTGGGGGCACCTGGGGTTGCTCGGGCTGGATGACCACTTCCTGTTGCCGGGCTATGCCGCGTATACGAATACTGCAGCGGCCAGTCTGTACCCGACCAACGCGGCGATCGCCGACCTGGCGCACGCGCAATCGGCGCTGGTGGGCTACGTGCACCCCTTCGACGAGCCGCCCGATCCGCAGCATGACGAATCACTGACGAGCGAACTCCCGGTCGATGTCGCGCTCGGCAAGGTCGACTACTACGAAGTGCCGGGCTTCAGCGACCACAAGGCCGGCGCCACCGTCTGGCACCGCCTGCTCAATTGCGGCTTCCGGCCGAGTGCCGCCGCCGGCACCGATGCGATGGCGAACTACGCCTCGATGCGCGGCCCGGTAGGCCTCAATCGCGTTTACGTGGAAGACGGCTCGGAGCCACAGGGAAGCAGCTCCGCGGACCGCCACGCGCGCCTCGAACACTGGCTGCGCGCGCTGAAGGCCGGGCACAGCATGGCGACCAACAGCGCATTGCTCGGACTCGAGGTGAACGGCCAGGGGCCCGGATCCGAGCTGTCCCTCGCCACGGGCGCAGCGACAGTCCATGTGAAAGGATTCATGCGCTCGATCGTGCCGATCGACCACCTGCAGCTGATCTCCCAGGGCAAGGTGCTGCGCGAGATCGCCCTGCAGGGTGACCGGCGCAGCGCCGACATCGACGAGCAAGTCGAAGTGTCGGCGCCGGGGTGGGTGCTGCTGCGGGCCTGGAACGAGCAGGCGAGCCCCGACGTGTTCGACATCTATCCGTACGCGACGACGAATCCGGTGTTCTTCGGCAGCCCCGGCGCCGCCACGCACTGCGGCGCCGATGCCGACTACTTCATCGCGTGGATCGACCGCCTGGCCGACGCGGCGCGCGTGCACCCGGATTACAACACGCCGCTCGAGCGGCAGGCGACGCTCGACCAGATCGCCGCCGCGCGCAAGGTGTTCGAGCAGCGGCGCTAGGGCGCGCCCGACAGTTCCTGCCGGTAGCGATCGAGGCACACCGCCAGGCCATCGACGATCTCGTCGATGTCGGCGCGCGTCGCGATCAATGGCGGCGACACCATGATCCAGTCGCCGAAGCGCCCGGCGTGCGTGCGGCGGCCGTAGATGAGCAGTCCCTGTTCACGGGCAATCGCCTGGATGCGGCCGACGACATCGAGCTCGCGCGGCAGCATGCGCGCGCTGTCGCGGTCGGCGACGATCTCGATCGCGTTGAGCATGCCGAGCCCGCGCACGTCGCCGATGAGCGGATTGTGCTGCTGCAGCGCGCGCAGCCTGCCACGCAGGTATTCACCCATGCCGGCGGCGTTGTCGATGAGCCTGTCGCCGACGGTCACATCGAGCACCGCAAGACCCACCGCGCAGGCCAGCGGATGGGCCTTGTGCGTGTGGCCGACGTGGAAGCCACCCGCGCCAGCGACCGCATCGACGAGTTTCGCCGGCGCGAGGAATGCCGCGAGCGGCGCGTAGCCGCCTCCCAGGCCCTTGGCGAGGATCACCAGGTCGGGCCGCGCCGCGGGCCAGCGGTGCGCCGCGAGGAACGTGCCGGTTCGGCCGGCGCCACTGACGATCTCGTCATAGATGAGCAGCACGCCGAACTCGTCGCAGATCTCGCGCACGCGGCGGTAGTACTCGGGCGGCGCGCTGTCGGCGCCGCCGCAGAATCCCATCACCGGCTCCAGGATGAAGGCCAGCACCGACTCGGCGCCGCACTCGATGATGCGCGCGCGCAGCGCCTCGGCGCAATGCATTGCGTAGGCGGCCGCGCTCGTGCCGGCCGGCGGGCGGTAGCTCGAGGGCGAGGGCACGTGGATGCCGGGCGGATAGCCCTCGAGGTAGGGCGCATAGCCCGGGTCGGCCGACAGCGCCATCGTCGCGCGCGTGCTGCCGTGGTACGAAGGATTGCGGCTGATCACCTTGTGGCGCGTGCCCTGGCCGCGCGCCATCGCCGCGCGGCGCGCGAACTGCAGGCATTTCTCGACGGCCTCGGATCCGCTCGACACGTAGAAGGCGCACTCGAAGCCCGGGCCCGCCAGGCTCGCCAGCCGCCGGCTCAGTTCCGTGCTGCGCTCGCTCTCGAAATTGCTGGGATACGCGAAGCAGAACCGCGCCGACTGCTCGCGCATCGCCTCGAGCACGCGTTCGTTGCCGTGCCCGATGTTGACCGCGATCGGACCCGAGGTGACATCGATGTAGCGCTTGCCGCTCGTGTCCCAGATGTGCAGGCCCTGGGCCCGGGCGATGACGGGCGGTCCCGATCCCGAAGCGCCGGTCCAGAACCTCTGCATGCCCTCGATGACAGGGGCCATGGCCTGCGCCCTAGCGATCGGCCGCGGGGGTCTGGCGGCGGCGGGCCGGATCGAAGAACGCGCCCTCGACGACGCGGCACTGCGCCATGAACCGGTTCCACTTCAGTTCCTTCTGGTAGTAGATCTCGGCCTGCAGCGTCTCGCCCGGCGCGCCCCACGGCATCTTCACCGACGCGAGCGCAATGCTGGCCTTCGCGGCGGGCGACCACATCGCCGAGGTCACGACGCCGATGTTGCGACGCTGCGGATCGTAGACGTAGGCATCCTTGGCCGGCTTGTTGCCCTCGACATCGAGGCGCACCAGGCGGAAGCGCGGGCCGCGCCGCTGTTCCTCGAGCAGGGCGCGCCGCCCGGTGAAGTTGGGCTTGCTGAAATCCACGAGCCGGCCGAGGTCGAGCTCGAACGGCGAGCGCGTGCGGTCCGCGCGGATCGCGCGGTCGGCCGGCAGGAAATCGACGCCGGCCTGGATGAAACCCGCCTCGATGCGGCTCATCTCGAGCGCCAGCGTGCCGATCGCGCGGATGCCGTGGTGCGCGCCGGCCGCGAACAGCGCATCCCAGAGCTGCAGCGCCAGCTCGGGCGCGATCCACAGTTCGTAGCCCAGGTCGCCGGTGTAGCCGGTGCGCGAGACCGTCAGCGTGCCGCCCGAGAAGGGATAGTCGCGCAGGCCGAACGGGCTCAGCGTCTCGATGCCGGCCAGCCCCAGTGCCTTGAGCACCGCGCAGGAGGTCGGGCCCTGCACGGCGAGCCCGGCCACGTCGTTCGTCTCCTCGACGATGCGTACGTCGAAACCCAGGGCGGAGGTGTGCAGCCAGTCGAGCTGGCGTTCCTGCGAGCAGAGCCGGTAGACGCCCGGCTGCAGGTGGAAGATCGTGCCATCGTCGATGACTTGTCCGGCGTCATCGCACCACACGCAATAGCCGACACGCGCGGGTTTGATCTTCGCCACGTCGCGAGTGACCAGCCGGTTCATGAAGGCCAGCGCATCCGGGCCGGTGACCAGGTGCTTGGTCATCGGCGACAGGTCGAACACGGCGCAGCTGTTGCGGATCGCGTT
This sequence comes from Steroidobacteraceae bacterium, assembly GCA_035542135.1. Classification (GTDB taxonomy): domain Bacteria; phylum Pseudomonadota; class Gammaproteobacteria; order Steroidobacterales; family Steroidobacteraceae; genus FEN-1191. Next base: position 3,571 of record DATKLZ010000130.1, read on the forward strand.
GTATTCCATGCCGACGTCGAAATAGGCATCGGCCACGGTGTGGTCGCGCCAGCGATGCCACAGGTTCAGCTGGTTCAGCGCCGCGGTGCGCGGATGGAACGGCGTTTCGCAGACCGCCTGGCGGAAATGATCGCGGGCCAGCATGGTGCTCAGCGCCCTCCGAGTATGACGCGCGCGGCGTTGCGGCCCGCGCTGCCCATGACGCCGCCGCCCGGATGGCAACCGGCGCCGCACAGGTACAACCCTTCGACCGGGGTCGCGTACTGCGCGGCGCCGATTACCGGCCGCAGCATCATGAACTGGTCGAGCGCCAGTTCGGCGTGGTGCCAGTGCCCGCCGGTGATGCCGAACTGCTGCTCGATATCGAGCGGCGTCAGCAGCTCCGCGTGTTGCACCAGCGCACCGATGCCGGGCGCATGCTGCTCGAGCACGTCCATGATCGCCGCCTGGAAGCGCGGCTTGCCCGCGGCCCAACCGCCCTTCAGGGCGTAGGGCGCGTACTGGACGACGGCCGACAGCACGTGCCGGCCCGCGGGCGCGAGCGTCGCATCGTGCACGGTCGGCAGCGTGATCTCCATGATGGGCTGCGCGGAGCATTCACCGTACTTGGCGGGGTTGAACGCCTGCTCGATGTAGTCGAGGTCGGGCGCGATGACGAGCCGTTCGCCGAGCTGTTCGGGCGCGAGGCCGCGGAAGCGGGGCAGGGCGCCGAGCGCGAGGTGGAGCTTGGCCGCCACGCCGTCGGTGCGCAGGTGATGCACGCGCCGCGCGAATTCCGCCTCCAGGTGCCGCGCGCCGAGCAGGCGCTGCAGCGTTGACTTCGGATCCGCATTCGATACGACGACATCGGCCGCCAGCTGCTGGCCATCGGCAAGACGCACGCCCGTGGCGCGGCCCTCGCCCATGGCGATCTCCTCGACCTTCGCGCCGAGGCGCAACTCGACGCCGGCCGCACGCGCCGCGGCGGCGAGCGCCTCGGTCACGGCGCCCATGCCGCCGCGTGGCAGGGCGAGCGAGCCCGGCCGCCCGTTGACCGAACCACTGGCGCGATACAGCGCGGCGTACACGCTGTTGCCGGATCGCGGCCCCAGCCGCGCTCCGAGCACGCCATCGAGCGCCAGCGCGCCCTTGAGCTGCGGGCTCTCGAACTGTTCTTCCAGCACGTCGAAGATGTTCATCGTCGCGGTGCGCAGGAACTCCCGCATGCCGCGCCGGCCGAGCAGGCGGATGTCGAGCGCGAGGGCCGCGGCGGGTAGCGCATCGTGCCAGGAATCGAACCGCAGGCGCGGGGGCACGCGCCCGTGCTGGCGCGCGATGACCCGCGCGAACCGTTGCAGGCTGGCCGAGTAGCTTCGCAGTGCGGTCCGATCGGCCGCCGGGATCTCGCCGCCCGACACTTCGCCATCGCCCAGCATGAGCGGCGCCTGCGTGGCCGACAGCGCCACGGTGCGCAAGCCGGTCTTCGCGTAGGCCAGGCCGTGCCGCGCGAGGCCGAGTTCACGCTCGATCGCCGGATCGAGCAGGTGCAGCAGGTGCGCGAGCGCCGGCGCGCGGAAGCCCGGCGCAAACTCGCGCGTGATCGCCGCGCCGCCGGGCTGCGCGGCCGCTTCCAGCACCGTGACCTGGCGGCCAGCGCGCGCCAGGTAGGTCGCGCACACCAGGCCGTTGTGGCCCGCGCCGATGACGATGACCGACTGGCGCTCAGTCATCACTCCAGCCCTCGGGTACCGTGGAACCGCGGCGCAGGTCGCGCAGGATCTCGCGCGCTGCATTGGCGCCCGGCGCGGCCATGACGCCACCGCCCGGATGCGTGGCCGAGCCGCACATGTACAAGCCGCGCACTGGCCCGCGATACTGCGCGAATCCCGGGAACGGCCGGTTGAAGAACAACTGGTCGAAGGTCAGTTCGCCCTGGAAGATGTTGCCTTCGGTCAAGCCGACCTCGGCCTCGAGCTCGCGCGGCGTGCGCACTTCGGCGTGCAGCACGAGGCTGCGGAAATTCGGGCTGTAGCGCGCGATCTGGTCGAACACCGTCTGCTTGAAGGCCTCGCGGTCGGCATCGGTCCAGTCGCGCCCCTGCACCTTGACCGGCACGTACTGCACGAACACCGACATCATGTGCTTGCCCGGCGGCGTCATCGTCGGATCGGTGAGCGAAGGGATCAGCAGGTCGAGGTACGGGTCCTTCGACCAGGTGCCGTTCTTCCAGTCGTCGTAGGCGCGCTCGTAGCGTTCGAGCGAATCGAGGAAGTGCATGTCGCCGCTGATCAGCGGATTGCCGGCGCCGAGCGCCGGGAAGTCGGGCAGCCCGTCGAGTGCGATGTTGAGCTTGCCCGAGGATCCGCGGATCTTGAAATGACGGGCGCGCGCCAGGAACTCGGGCTCGAGGTCGGACGGTTCCATCAGCTTCAGGAACGTGCGCTTCGGATCGACATTCGACACCACGGTGTCGGCGTAGTACTCATCGCCGTTGGCGAGCGCCACGCCGCGCGTCCGCCCGCCACGTGTCAGGATGCGCTCCACGCCCGCGCCGACCTTGATCTCACCGCCATGCGCCTGCACCGCGCCCGCCAGCGCGTTGCTGACCGCGCCCATGCCGCCGCGCGCGAAACCCCAGGCGCCCATCTGCCCGTCGACATCGCCCATGTAGTGGTGCAGCAGGACGTAGGCCGTGCCCGGCGACTGCACGCCGAGCGCCGTGCCGATGATGCCGCTGCCCGCGAAGGTCGCCTTGACGACGTCGGACTCGAAGTATTCGTTCAGGTAGTCGGCGATCGACAGCGTATAGAAGCGGATCGTGTCGAGTATGCCGGCTTCGCCCAGCTTCGCGAATTCCCTGCCGACGTGGAGCAGCTCGAGGATGTCCCGCGGCCGGAACGAGGTCGGATCGGGCGGCGTGCGCAGCAGCAGCGAGCGGATCAGCCGGCACTGGCGCGTCACGTCGCGCCCGTAGCGCATGTAGGCGTCGCCGTCGCGGGCATTGTGGCGCGCGATCTCGCGGCGCTTGATGTCCTTGTCGAGGTAGCCGCCGAGGATGTCACCGTCGCGCGTGAAGGTCACGCCACCGCCGTACGGCACGATCTGCAGGCCATGGCGCGCCAGGTCGAGTGCGCGGTAGATTTCCGGCCGCAGCAGGCCGCAGACGTATGAACAGTTCGAGTAGGTCCAGTGCGGATACAGTTCGCGGCTGACGGCCGCGCCGCCGACGTACGGATTCGCCTCGAGCACCAGCACCTGCAACCCGGCACGCGCGAGGAAAGCCGCATTGCACAGCCCGTTGTGGCCGGCGCCGATGATGATGGCGTCGTAGCGCTTCAAGGAACCGCCAGGGCAAGCGCGCGGGACGCCGTATTCATCCCGCCAGCTTAGGTTTGCCTACCCCGGTCGGTCAATACTCCAGGGATCGACGCGGCGGGCCAGGTCGATGCCGGCGAGGTCGAAGCCGCGCCGGAAATCGCGGATGTGCTTCTCCGTCCACAGGCGCGCCTCGGCCGCATCGCCGGCGCGGATCGCCTGCAGGATGCGCCGCTGCGCGGTGGCGATGCGCGTGCGCGCCGCGGCGACTTCATCGATGATCGTGCGCAGCGAGGGCGACAGCAGCTGCAGCAGCGGTTCGTGCGCCAGCATCAGCACGCGGTTGTGCGTCGCTTCGCCGACATCGCGGAAGAACTCCGCGGCCTGGCGCGCCGCCCGTTCCGCGTTGCGATCGGGGGCGCGGGCAACCGTGGCTTCGATGCGCGCGAGATCCGTGGGGCGTCGGTGCCGCGCGGCCGCTTCGGCGGTCGGCGGTTCGAGGATCGTCAGTCCCTCCCACACATCGCGGATGCTGACATCGTGCAGGGCGAGGGCGCGGCTCACGCCGTCGGCCACCGCGTGGCGTTCGGGGCGGCTGACCATCATGAGCTTGGAACCGCGTTGCCGCCGCAGCACGCCGGTCGATTCCAGTTCGCGCAGCGCCTCGCGCACCGTCGAGCGATTGACGCCGAACTGCCGCGCCAGCTCGAGCTCGGGCGGCAAGCGCTCGCCCGCCGCCAGCGTGCGGTCGGTGATGCGCTCGAGCAGCGCCGCCGCCACCTTGCGGTAGGCGGGTTCGAATTCGACTGGCGCGAACTGCACGCTCATGCGCTGCGCCGGTACAACTCGCGCCCGATCAGGAGCCGCCGCACCTCCTGCGTGCCGGCGCCGATCTCGTAGAGCTTGGCATCGCGCAGCAGGCGCCCGGCGGCATACTCGTTGATGTAGCCATTGCCGCCGAGCATCTGGATCGCATCGAGCCCGGCGTGGGTCGCCTTGTCGGCGGCGAACAGCACGGCGGCGGCGGCATCCTGCCGCGTGCAGCGGCCGGCGTCGCAGGCGCGGCCGATGGCGTAGACGAACGCGCGCGCGGCGTTGAGGTTCGCGTAGAGGTCGGCGAGCTTTGCCTGCATCAGCTGGAATGTGCCGATCGGTTCACCGAACTGGCGCCGCTCGTGCACGTACGGCAACACCAGGTCGAGCACCGCAGCCATGATGCCGAGCGGCCCGGCGGCGAGCACGGCCCGTTCGTAGTCGAGGCCGCTCATCAGCACCCTGACGCCGTGGTCGAGTTCGCCCAGCAGGTTCTCGGCGGGCACGAAGCAATCCTCGAACACCAGCTCGCTGGTGTTGGAGCCGCGCATGCCGAGCTTGTCGAGTTTCGGTGCGGCCGAAAAGCCGGGGAATCCCTTTTCGACGATGAACGCGCTGATGCCCTTCGAGCCGGCCGCGGGACTGGTCTTTGCGTAGACGACGACCACATCGGCATCGGGGCCGTTGGTGATCCACATCTTGCGGCCATTGAGCACGAAGCCGCCGCCGCGTGGCTCGGCGCGCAGCTGCATGGACACCACGTCGGAGCCGGCTCCCGGCTCGGACATTGCGAGCGCGCCGACCTGCTCGCCGCTGACGAGCGCCGGGAGGTACCGGTCGCGCTGCGCGTCGTTCCCATTGAGCCGCAGCTGGTTCACGCACAGGTTCGAGTGCGCTCCGTACGAAAGACCGACCGAGGCGGAGGCGCGCGAAATCTCCTCCATGGCCACGATGTGGGCGAGGTAACCGAGGTTCGCGCCGCCCCAGCGCTCGGGCACCGTGAGGCCGAGCAGGCCCTGTTCGCCGAGCTTGCGCCACAGCGGGGCGGGGAACTGGTTGGAGCGGTCGATGCCGTCGGCCAGCGGCGCTATCTCGGCGCGCGCGAAGCGGCGCACCTGGGCGCGCACTTCATCGAGCGTGTCACCCAGACCGAAATCGAATTCGCAGGCGTCGGCACCAGGCATGGGTTTGCCCCGCTGACCATCAGGGTGATATTATCGGACAATCGGACTATTTCCGCAAGGCTCCGCCATGCCCGTCATCGAATCCGGCCTGGACCCTCGCAGCGCGGATTTCCGCGCCAACCGCGCCGCGATGGAAGTGCTCGTGGGCGAGCTGCGCACCCGGCTGGCGGAGGCCGCCCTCGGCGGTGGCGAAGCGGCCCGCGCCCGCCACGTGGCGCGCGGCAAGCTGCTGCCACGGCAGCGCGTCGAGGCGCTGCTCGACGCCGGCACCCCGTTCCTGGAGTTCTCCCAGCTCGCGGCCAACGGCCTGTACGAGGGCGAAGCCCCTGGCGCCGGCCTGATCACGGGCATCGGCCGCGTCGCCGGGCGGGAATGCCTGGTCGTGTGCAACGACGCCACCGTCAAGGGTGGCACCTACTACCCGATGACGGTCAAGAAGCACCTGCGCGCGCAGGAGATCGCGCGCGAGAACCGGTTGCCGTGCCTATACCTGATCGATTCGGGCGGCGCGCACCTGCCGAGCCAGGACGAGGTGTTTCCCGACCGCGAGCATTTCGGCCGCATCTTCTACAACCAGGCGACGATGTCGGCGGCCGGCATCCCGCAGATCGCCGTGGTCATGGGCAGCTGCACCGCCGGCGGCGCCTACGTGCCCGCGATGAGCGAGGAGTCGATCATCGTGCGCAACCAGGGCACGATCTTCCTCGGCGGCCCGCCGCTGGTGAAGGCCGCGACCGGCGAGGAGGTCAGCGCCGAAGATCTGGGCGGTGGCGACGTGCATACGCGACTGTCGGGCGTCGCCGACCACCTCGCCGAGAACGACGCCCACGCCCTGGGACTCGCGCGGCGCATCGTCGGCACATTGAACCTGGCGCGCCCGGCAGTCGAGGACCTGCGCGATCCGGTCGAGCCGCGTTTCGCGGCTGATGAGCTGTACGGCATCGTGCCGGCCGATCCGCGCAAGCCCTTCGACGTGCGCGAGATCATCGCGCGCATCGTCGATGCGAGCGACTTCGACGAATGGAAGCCGCGCTATGGCAGCACGCTGGTCACCGGGTTCGCGCGCCTGTGGGGCATGCCGGTCGGCATCATCGCCAACAACGGCATCCTGTTTTCGGAATCCGCGCTCAAGGGCACGCACTTCATCGAGCTGTGCTGCCAGCGGCGCGTGCCGCTGGTCTTCCTGCAGAACATCACCGGCTTCATGGTCGGGCGCAAGTACGAGAACGAAGGCATCGCCAAGCATGGGGCCAAGATGGTGACTGCGGTCGCCTGCGCGCAGGTGCCGAAGCTCACCGTCATCGTCGGCGGCAGCTTCGGCGCCGGCAACTACGGCATGTGCGGGCGCGCCTACTCGCCCCGCTTCCTGTGGATGTGGCCGAACGCGCGCATCAGCGTCATGGGCGGCGAGCAGGCCGCGAATGTGCTCGCGCGCGTGCGCCGCGATGCGCTCGAGGCCAGGGGCCAGGCCTGGAGCGCCGAGGAGGAGGCCGCGTTCACCGCGCCGATCCGCGCGCAGTACGACCGGCAGGGCCATCCGTATTACGCGACCGCGCGCCTGTGGGACGATGGCATCATCGATCCGGCCGACACGCGGCGCGTGCTCAGCCTCGGCCTCGCCGCCGCGCTCAACGCGCCGATTCCCGAAACGCGCTTTGGCGTGTTCCGGATGTAGGATCGCCACATGCTTTCGTACGCGAGCCTGCTGATCGCCAACCGCGGCGAAATCGCCTGTCGCGTCGCGCGCACGGCGCGCCGGCTGGGGCTGCGCACGATCGCCGTCTATTCCGATGCCGACGCCGGCGCGCGGCACGTGGCCGACTGCGATGAAGCCATCGCGATCGGCGGACGTACCCCCGCCGAGAGCTACCTGCGCATCGAGGCGATCATCGAGGCTGCGCAGCGCAGCGGCGCACAGGCGGTTCATCCCGGCTACGGCTTCCTGTCGGAGAACGCGGACTTCGCCGAACGTTGCCGGCAGGCCGGACTGGTCTTCGTCGGGCCGCCGCCCGCCGCGATCCGCGCGATGGGCTCGAAGTCCGCGGCCAAGTCGCTGCTCGAGCGCGCCGGCGTGCCGTTGACGCCGGGTTATCACGGCGAGGACCAGGGCCTGGCGACGCTGCAGCAGGCCGCCGCGCAGGTTGGCTATCCGGTGCTCATCAAGGCCAGCGCCGGCGGTGGCGGGCGCGGCATGCGCCGCGTCGACGCCCCCGGCGATTTCGCGGCGGCGCTCGCCAGCTGCCAGCGCGAAGCGGCCGCGAGCTTCGGCGACGATCGCGTGCTGGTGGAGAAATACCTGCTGCGCCCGCGTCACATCGAAATCCAGGTATTCGCCGATTCGCACGGCCACTGCCTGCACCTGAACGAGCGCGACTGTTCCGTGCAACGCCGGCACCAGAAGGTGCTCGAGGAAGCGCCGGCGCCCGGCATGACGCCGGCGCGGCGCGCGGCAATGGGCGCCGCGGCGGTGGCGGCTGCGCGGGCCGTGGGCTACGTCGGCGCCGGCACGGTGGAATTCATCGTCGCCGCCGACGGACAGTTCTATTTCATGGAGATGAACACGCGCCTGCAGGTCGAGCACCCGGTGACCGAGATGATCACCGGCATCGACCTCGTCGAGTGGCAGCTGCGCGTCGCGGCGGGCGAAGCGCTGCCGCTGCGGCAGGACCAGGTCGGCATCGCCGGCCATGCGATCGAGGCCCGCATCTACGCGGAAGACCCGGCGCGCGACTTCCTGCCCTCGATCGGCACGCTGCAGTACCTCGCGACGCCCGCGGCGTCGCGCCACGTGCGGGTCGATGCCGGCGTCGTGCAGGGCGATGCCATCACGCCGTACTACGATCCGATGATCGCCAAGCTGATCGCCTGGGATGAGAGCCGCGAGCTCGCGCTGGCGCGCTTGGGCGGCGCCCTCGAGGCCTTCCGCATCGTCGGCGTGGCCAACAACGTGGAGTTCCTCCGCCGCCTGGTCGCGGCGCCCGCGTTCGCCGCAGGCGACCTCGACACGGCCCTGATCGAACGCGAGAGCGCGTGGTTGCTTGCTCCGCCCACGCCGCCGCCGCGCGATGCCTGGCTGTCCGCCGCCGTCACGCTGCTGCTGCAGGCACAGCCCTCGCCGGACCGCTCGCCCTGGTCCGCCCGGGACGGGTGGCGCCTGGGCGCGCGCGCCGAGCGTGAGGTGTGGCTGAGCGCCGGAGGGCAATCGCGGGTGATCGCGGTGCAATACCAGGATGCCGGCTGGATCCTGCGCCTGGACGACCAATTGGCCCGCGTCACGGCCAGCCTGCGCGGCGACCCGAATGACGGCAGCGAACTGACGGCCACGATCGACGGGCGGCGCCGCGGCGCGACCGTGGTCACGCGCGGGATGCACGTGCACGTATTCCTGGATGGCCGGCACGATGTGTTGGCGCATGTCGATCCGCTGGCGCCGATCGCCGCGGCGGCTGCGGGGCCCGAAGGACTGCGGGCGCCCATGCCCGGCCGCATCATCGAGCTGATCGGTGCGCCAGGCGCCGAGTTGGCCAAGGGTGCGCCGCTCCTGGTCCTCGAGGCCATGAAGATCGAGCACACCGTGCTGGCCCCGTCCGACGGCATCCTGCGCGGCTTCAGGGTGGCCGTCGGCGAACAGGTTGCCGAGGGCAGCGAACTGGTCGACTTCGAGCCCAGGCCATCCTTGTAAACTGCGACGCCGGACAGCCAGCAGGACACAGCCACCCGTGGACGCGCAGCATGCCGATATCCGGTGAACTCTACCGGCAACTGGGCCGGGCCTCCGCGGGCGCGGTGTCGGTCGTAGCCACGTACGAGCAGGACGCCGGCCCCATCGTCGGCCTGACGATCTCGTCGTTCGTGACCCTGTCGTTCGAGCCGCCGCTGGTGATGTACGCGATCCAGCGCCACACGGCCAGCTATGCGCCCATGGTGACCTGCCGCTCCTTCGGCGTCAGCCTGCTCGAAGCGGCGCAGATCGAGATCGCGCGCCACTTCGCCAGGCCGCGGCGCGAGCGCGGCACGCAGATGCCCTTTGATGTGGGCCAGACCGTGCGCGTGCCGCTCATACCCGGGGCGCTGGCGCAGATCGAGTGCCTCACGCACGAGGTCTTCATGAGCGGCGACCATGCGATCGTGGTGGGGCTGGTGGAAGCGGCGCGCACCAGCAAGGGCGAGCCGTTGCTGTATTTCGGCCGGCAGTACGGGAACTTCTCGCCGCTGGCCGATCGCTGAGCATTGCCGATTTCGCGAGGAACACCGACATGAACGAAGCGCGCCCGGCCTGGATGGACGATGAGCTGCAGGTATTTCGCGACGCGGTCGCGCGTTTCGCCGAGACGGAGATGCTGCCGCACGATGCGCAGTGGCGCTCGCAGCACCACGTGGACCGGGACGTCTGGCGGCGAGCCGGGTCGCTGGGCCTGTTGTGCACGGATGTTCCGGCCGAGTACGGCGGCGCCGGCGGCGATTTCCGCCATGAAGCGGTCATCTACGAGGAACTCAATCGCCGGGGCCTGAGCGGCTTCGGGCAGGGCGTGCACAGCATCGCCGCGCACTACCTGCTCAACCACGGCACCGAGGAACAGAAGCAGCGCCTGCTGCCGCGCATGGCGCGCGGCGAGCTCGTCGGCGCGATCGGCATCACCGAGCCCGGCGCCGGCTCCGACATGAAGGGGATTCGCACGCGTGCCGTGCGCGACGGCGACCACTACGTCGTGACCGGCTCCAAGATCTTCATCAGCAACGGGTTCCTTGCCGACCTGATCGCACTGGTCGTGAAGACCGACAGCGCGCCGGGCTCGAAGAGCATTTCGCTGCTCATGGTGGAGACCGCCAACCTGCAGGGTTTTCGCGTCGGACGGGTGCTCGACAAGATGGGCCTGCACGCGCAGGACACGGCCGAGCTGTTCTTCGATGGCGCGCGCGTGCCGGCGGCGAACCTGCTCGGCGGCGAGGAAGGCCGGGGCATGTACCAGCTGATGAGCGACCTGCCGTACGAGCGCATCCTGATCGGCGTCTGCGGGGTCGCCGCGATGGAAGGCGCGTTGGCCGCGACGCTGGCCTACACCCGCGAGCGCAAGGCCTTCGGCCAGAGCGTCTTCGATTTCCAGAACACGAAGTTCCGCCTCGCCGAAGTCGCCACCATCGTGCGCATCGCACGCACGTTCATCGACGAGTGCATCGTGCGCGTGGCCGCGGGCCGGCTCGATACCGTGACGGCCTCGATGGCCAAGTGGTGGATCTCGGACATGCAGCAGAAAGTGCTGGACGAGTGCGTGCAGTTGCACGGCGGCTACGGCTACATGAACGAGTACCTCGTGTGCCGGCTGTTCGCCGACAGCCGCGTGCAGCGCATCTACGGCGGCACCAACGAGATCATGAAGGAACTGATCGCGCGCTCGCTGTAGCCCGCCGCCTGCGTCATCGCGCAGCCCCGGATCGCCCGGTCGGGCCGCGTGTGGTATGGTTGCCGCGCGTGCCCGCACGGGGCGCCGCACGCACAACACGGGGAATGATCTTGCGAACATCTGTGTTGCGGCCGTGGCCGCTGGCTTCGGCGATCTCGGCGGTCCTGGCCAGCGCGGCGTCGGCCGAACCGCCGCCGGAACCGGCCGGCGCCGGGCCGCAACTCGAAGAGATCATCGTCACGGCGCAGAAGCGCGAAGAGAACCTGCAGAGCGTGCCGGTCAGCATCCAGGCGCTCGATACGAAGAAGCTCGAGGACCTGCAGGTCTCGCGATTCGACGACTACCTGAAATACCTGCCCAGCCTGTCGAGCCAGAACTACGGACCCGGCCAGTCGCAGCTCTACGTGCGCGGCGTCACCAACGGCGGTGACGGGCTCCAGGTCGGTTCGCAGCCGCTCGTCGGCCTGTACCTCGACGAGCAGCCCGTCACGACGATCGCAAACAACCTCGACGTGCACATCTACGACATGGCGCGCGTCGAACAGCTGTCGGGACCGCAAGGCACGCTGTTCGGCTCCAGTTCGATGGCCGGCACGGTGCGCCTGATCACCAACAAGCCCGATCCGAAGGCGTTCGCGGCCGGGTACACGCTGAGCTCCGAATCCCTCCGGGGGCAGCTCGGCGACACCATCGAGGGGTTCCTCAACATACCCGTGTCAGACCGCGCGGCCGTGCGCCTCGTGGGCTACACCGAACACGACGCCGGCTACATCAACAACGTGCTCGGCCCACCCGAGACCTATGCGACGTCCGGCATCGCACGCAACAACGCCAATCTCGTCAGGCCGCACTACAACGACGTCGACACGCACGGCGGGCGTGCTGCGCTCAAGCTCGACCTGGACAGCGGCTGGAGCATCACGCCCACGGCGATGGCCCAGCAGACCAAGGCCAACGGGCAATTCAGCTTCAACCCGGCGCTCGGCGATCTCAACGTGGCGCGCTACACGGCCGAGAGCAGCGAGGACCGCTGGTGGCAGGCGGCGCTCACCGTGCAGGGCAAGATCGCCAACTTCGACCTGCTGTACACGGGCGCCTACCTGCACCGCACCTTCGACAGCGTCAGCGATTACTCCGAGTACTCCTACTTCTACGACGCCTACTACCACAACACCTTCAGCGGCACGCCGTGCCCCGCGCCGCAACCCGATCCTCAGCATCCCGCTCCGTCCTACGCCTCGTACTGCGAGTCGTACTACGGCGACAGTTTCCGCGACGCCAACGGCAACCTGATCAGCCCCGCGCAAACGACGGTCACGCACAATCTCTACAGCAAGGTGTCGCACGAAGTGCGGCTCACCTCGCCGAAGGATCGCCGCTTCCGGTTCGTCGCCGGCCTGTTCCTGCAACGCCAGGTCGGCCACCCGCGCGACGAATACCGCGTCAAGGATCTCGCCCCGGCCGATTCGGTGACCGGCCAGCCCGGCGTGATCTACCTCAATTCGCAGGACCGTGTCGACCGCGATACAGCCGCGTTCACCGAGCTGTCGTTCGACCTGACACCCCGACTCACGGCCACCGCGGGCCTGCGCTACTTCACCTACAAGAATTCCGTCTACGGGTTCTTCGGCTACAACGGCATCACGAATTTCAGCTACGACCTCGGCCCCGATGCCGGCACCGGCCAGGAGGTGTACGCGGGCTATTTCCTCGGCGACAGCGGTGAAGACCTGTGCGCGGGCACCCCCGATCCGAACAATCCCGTGCGCCCTTGCATCAACATCAACAGCATCGTGAGCGACCACGGCGAGACGCACAAGCTCAACCTGACCTACAAGTTCGATGACGAGCGCATGGTCTATGCGACGCTGTCCACGGGTTTCCGGCCCGGCGGCGTGAACCGCGTGCGCAGCCGGCCGCCGTACACGCCCGATTACCTCACCAACGCCGAAATCGGCTGGAAGACCAGCTGGCTCGACCGGCGAGTGCGCTTCAACGGTGCGGTGTTCCTCGAGAAATGGAAGGACGCGCAATTCGCGATCTCCGGCCAGAATGGCATCACCGAAGTGCTCAATGCCGGCAAGGCGGAGATCCGCGGCCTCGAGTCCTCGCTCGAGTGGGCGGCGACCAGCGATCTCACGGTTTCGGCCTCTGCAACCTTCCTGCACACCGAACTCAGGAGCAATGCCTGCAACCACGCCAGCACGGCTGCGGATTGCGGCACGCCGGACAACATCCTCGCGCCGGTCGGCACGCGGCTGCCGGTCTCGCCGCTGTTCAAGGGCAACCTGATCGCTCGCTACCAGTTCCCGTTCGCCGGGCTCGAGGCCCACGTGCAGGGCGCGCTGGTCACGCAGGGCAACGTGATCCCGGCGCTCCAGGTCAGCGACGCGCAGGCGCTGGGCCGGCAACCGGCGTACTCCAGCTTCGATTTCACCACCGGCCTCGAGCATGGCCACTGGTCGGCCGAACTGTACCTCGACAATGCCTTCGATGAGCGCGGGGAACAGAGCCGCTATTCGGCCTGCACGCCCTCGGTGTGCACGAACACCTACGTATGGCCGATCAGGCCACGGAGCATCGGCCTCACCTTCAACCAGAAATTCTGAGCACGGCGCATCGCACAGGAGCACAGCATGACGAGGACATCACGGTTCGTGTGGGCCACCTTTCTGGGCCTGGCCATCGCATCGAGCGCGATGGCCGGCAAGACGCGCAACGTCGTGCTGATCATCAGCGATGGCCTGCGGCCGGAGGAGATGTTCACCGGCGTCGAGGAGGACCTGCTCGATCCGAAGAACGGCGGCAGCTGGATGTCCGAAGAGCAGTTGCGCGCCAGGTACTGGAACCCCGACCCGAAGGTGCGTCGCGAGCTGCTGTTCCCGTTCATCTGGCACACGATCGGCACGCAGGGCCAGCTGCTCGGCAATGCGCAGGCAGGCAGCCGGGCGCAGGTCGCGAACGGCCTGGCATTCTCCTATCCGGGCTACAACGAGATGTCCACGGGCATTCCGGATCCGCGCATCAACAGCAACGAATTCGGCCCCAATCCGAACCAGACCGTGTTCGAGTGGCTGTCGAAGCAGCCCGGGTTCCGCGGCAAGGTCGAGATCTTCGGCACCTGGGACACCTTCCACGACATCTTTAACGAATCGCGCAGCCACCTGCCGATCCGCGCCGGCAGGACGCTGGTGGACCCGAACGACCACAGCCCGCGCGGCGAGCTGCTGTCCGAACTGTATCGCACCACGACGCTGCTCGAGGATGCCGACCCGCCCGATTCCTTCCTGACCGTCAGCGTGCTCGATCACCTGAAGACGCATCGGCCGCGGGTAATGTTCGTCGGCTACGGCGACACCGACAGTTGGGCGCACCAGGGCCGTTACGACCTGGTCGTCGAGACCGCGCATCACTTCGATGCCGCCGTCGCCGCGCTGTGGAACCGCATGCAGTCGCTGCCCGAGTACAAGGACAAGACGACCTTCATCCTGACCGCCGACCACGGCCGCGGCCACGGGCTGGTCGAGTGGAAGGAACACGGCGTCGACGAGAAGGGTTCCGAGAACATCTGGATCGCCATCATCGGTCCGGACACGCCGCCGCTCGGCGAACGGCACAATGTCGCGGCGGTCACGCAATCGCAGCTCGCCGCCACGGTCGCGGCGCTGCTCGGCGAGGACTACCGGCAGGCCGAGCCACGCGCGGCGAAGCCACTGCTTGACGTGCTGAACACGCCCTGACGCCGGGCGCACGCCGTGGCATCGATGCCTGCCCGCTGCGCGGCGGTCGCGAGCTGATGGATACGCCATCGAGCGCGCAGAGCCCGCGCGCCGGCATCGTGCTGTTGCTGGCCGCGGCGCTGTGCATCAACTACATCGACCGCGGGAGCCTCTCGACGCTCGCACCGATGATCATGGACGAGCTGCACCTGTCGCCCGAGCAGTTCGGCTATTTGTCCTCGGCTTTCTTCAGCGCCTACGTGCTCGCGATGATGCCGGCCGGCTGGCTGGCCGAGCGCTTCGGCGCGCGCCGCGTGCTGACGGCGGGCGTGCTGGTCTGGTCGATGGCGACGCTGCTGACCGGTTTCGCCAATGGCCTGGCGATGCTGTTCGCGCTGCGGCTGCTGCTCGGCCTGGGCGAGAGCGTCGCCTTTCCCAGCGTCTCGAAGATCCTCGCTGTCGTCGTGCCGGAGTCCGGGCGCGGCCGTGCCAACGGCACCACCGGGTTCGGCTACCTGATCGGACCGGCGATCGGCACGCTGGTGGGCGGCCTGTTGATGAGCCGTATCGGCTGGCGCAACGTGTTCGTCATCTTCGGTTGCGCCTCGCTCCTGTGGCTCTGGCCCTGGCTGCGCGTGCGCATCGCCGAGGCGGCGACGACGACGCGCAAGAGAGCCGATGCGCCCACGTCCCGGCAGATCCTGCGCCAGCGCGGACTGTGGGGCGCATCGCTCGGGCATTTCGCCGGCAACTACAATTTCTATTTCGTGCTGACGTGGATGCCGGTCTACCTGGTCAAGTACCGCCACTTCGAGACGGACGAGATGGCGGCGACCGGCACGACGGCGTACGTGCTCACCGCCGTGTGCGCCGTGCTGATGGGCGCGGCGGCCGACCGCTGGGTGAGGGCGGGGAGGTCGCGCAATGCGATCTACAAGGGCGCCATGGCGCTCAACCACGTGGCGACGATCGGCTGCATGGCCGGCATGGCGCTGCTGCCGGCCGGTGGACTGGTCGCCTGCCTGTTCGTGTTCGCGGTGGTCACGGGCCTGTCTTCGCCCGGGTATTACGCCATTCCGCAGACGATGGCGGGACCGCTCGCCGCCGGCCGCTGGGTCGGCGTGCAGAACACCTGCGGGAACATCGCCGGCATCATCGCCCCGGCGATGACCGGCATCCTGGTGCAGCTGTCCGGCGGCCGCTATGAAAGCGCGTTCGCGCTCGCGGCCGCCATGAACCTGCTCGGGCTCGCCGGCTGGGTGTGGATCCTGCCAAGGATCGCGCCGGTCGATTGGACACTGCAGCGCGCCTAGCGCTGCCCGCCGCACGCGCACCCGCCGCAACGCCATGACCACCCCACCGGAATCCGCCGCCCCGCTCAAGCGCGTCATCGGCGTCACGAGCCTCGGGCTCAATACGGTCAACCTGACGATCGCCTCCGGCATCTTCGGCTTGCCCGCGATCATCGCCGGACTCCTCGGTGCGCAGGGGATCCTCGCCTACCTCGTGTGTGCCGTGCTGTTCGGCCTCGTCGGGCTGTGCTTTGCCGAGGCCGGCAGCCGCGTGGGCCGCGCCGGCGGCCTCTATGCCTACGCCAGCGTGCCCTTCGGGCCGATCGTTGGCGGCATCGCCGGCACGTTGCTGTGGACGGCGAGCGGGTCGGTGGCCGACGCGGCCATCGTCAACCTGCTCGTCGACACGCTGGCCACGGCGTTCCCGGCGCTCGATGCGCCGTGGGTGCGGGCGCTGTTCATCCTGGCGCTGTTCACCACGGTCGCGCTGATCAACATCCGTGGCGTCACGCACGGCGTGCGGCTGTCGATCGCGCTGACGATCATCAAGATCGCGCCGCTCGCGATCCTGGTGGTGGCCGGATTGTTCGTCGTGGACCCGGCGAAACTGGCCTGGACCGGGTTGCCGCCGTTGCGCAGCGTGGGCCAGGCCGCGGTCGTGCTGTTCTACGCGTTCATCGGCGTCGAGGCGGCGCTCAACGTCAGCGGCGAGGTCATCCGGCCTTCGCGCACCGTGCCGCGCGGCATCCTGCTCGGGCTCGGCATCATCGTCGCGCTGTACATGGGCCTGCAGCTGGTGGCGCAAGGCACGCTCGGCAGCGCACTGCCGCAATCGAAGGCGCCGCTGGTCGACACGGCCAACGTGGTGTTCGGCGCCTGGGGCGGGCGATTGATGGTGCTGGCCGTCGCGATCTCGGCCAGCGGCTGCCTGGCCGCCGACATGCTCTCGACGCCGCGCGTGCTGCACGCCTTCGCGGAGCAGGGCCAGCTGCCGAGGTTCCTCTCGGGCGTGCATGCGCGCTTCGGGACCCCGGCCGCGTCGATCGCCGTCTATGCGGCCTTGTGCGCGACGTTCGCGCTCACCGGCAGCTTCCGGCAGCTGCTGATCCTCTCGAGCTCCGGCGCGCTGGTGCTGTACCTGATCTGTTGCCTGGGCGTGCTGAAGCTGCGCGCGCAACGCGTGTCCATCGACAGCGCTCCGTTCACGATCCCGTTCGGGCCGCTCGTGCCGGTGGCTGCCTGCGTGATCATCGTGTGGATGCTCTCGACGCTGACGTTCCGCGAAAACTGGTACACGCTGGCCTTCATCTGCGCGGTGGGCATCGCCTACGCGGTGCACGAGGCGCGGCGCAGCTAGCCGCCGGCTCAGGGCGCCGCGACGCGGGCCACGACTGCGCGGCCGCCGAGCGTGCCGTGCACCGTGCCCTGCGCGCCGGATGTGCCCTCGTACCACTCGATCGTCACTGCGCCGCTCAGCGCCGGCGCGCCCGCAAGCCGCAGCCGCGCCCGCGCCGCGCCGCTGCGTTGCGGCGCCACGACCGTACCGGAGACGAGCAGGTCTTCGGTCCAGCGCAGCTGCCGCAGCACGATGCGGTACGCGCCCGCTGATTCGCTCACGCTGAAGCCGCCGCCGCGCAGGCCGACACCGTCGCCCCCGGCGACATCCGGCGCACGCACCAGCGCATCGCCCGCGGCAAGCGCCGCGGCGGTGACCGCCCGCAACTGCGCCGCATCCGCGGCGTTGCCAACCAGCGCGACCGCCGGATCGAGTTCGTCCACCCGGCGCGCGAAGCGCGGCACGAGGCGGATCGCCGGCACGCTTTCCGCGCAGGCGGCGTCTCCCGCATCGAGCGTGTCGATGAACCGGCGCACGATGACCGCGCCGCAATCGGAGCGCGCATGCGGCAACGCATTGACGTGCAGGCTGTTGCGCAGGACCACCTGGCGGCCGTGGGGAAAATTGCGCGCCGCCAGCGCGCCGTCGGCGACCGGCGTCATGTTGTCGAGGTCGCCGGACACCACCAGCGTCGGTGCCTGCGGATACGGCGTGCCGGGCGCCGCCAGCTGCCCGGGCGGCCACCCGGCCGGCGGCGCGGGCCAGAGCACGCACTGGTCGATGAAGCTGTAGTCCAGCGGCATGCGCCGGTACTCGTCGAGCGTGAATGGCGCGTAGCTGTCGGGTTCATGTGCCCTGTGGTCGGCCATGATGCGATCGCGATCGGCCGCTCGCTGCGCCGGCGGCATACGCATGTCGAACACCTGGGGCGCATCCTGGCACATGACCGCCGCGGCCAGCCCGGCGCTGAATGCCTCCGGCGATCCGGTGGCATCGCGGGAATCCACGCCGACCTGCGTCTCGGCCATCAGCCGCAGCAGCGGCCGCCGGTCGCCGGCGACGAACGCGCGCGCGGCCGCGTCGAGCTCGCGGATGCTGGCGCGCGCCGGGGCGCTACCGTACATCACGATCGCCAGCGCCGTCGCATCGGCGTCGATCGCGTGCAGGCGGCCCGACGCGTCGGGCGCCTGCTCCCGACGAGGCTGCGCGCGGAGCCGTTCGAGCGCGGGGGCGATGTGCTGCATCGAATCCCCGGGCAAGGCGGCGCAGGCGCTCGATCGCGCGCAGGCGCGGTTGAACTTGTCGCGCATCGCCGGGGCATAGTTCGGATACCAGGCATAGCTGGCATCGGCGAGCGGGTAGGCGCCATCGAGCACGAGGCTGCGCAGCAGGCGTGGATGCCGCAGCGCGAACACCTGCGCGAAGAACGTGCCGTAGGAATCGCCGTACAGATCGACCGGTCCGGCGGCCAGCGCCTCGATCAGGGCCGCCAGGTCATCGGTGGCCAGCGTCGTGCTGTAGAGCGGCGCGCGCGCGCCCAGGAGCTGGCCGCATTCCGCCACCAGCGCTTCGGTCATCGTCGGCGCGGCCTGCAACCCCGGGCAGTCCACCGCGCCCGAGCGTCCGGTACCGCGGTTGTCCATGATCAGCACGTCGCGCGCGGCGCGCAGCGGCGCGTACAGCGCAAGATACGCGCGGCGCGATTCGGTGGCGGGATATCCGGGTCCCCCTTCGGTCGCCACCAGCATGCCCCGCGCCGGGCCGGGTGCGGTATGCGGATAGAACTCGAAGTAGACCGGTATCTCGCCGGCGACCGTGCCGTGCGGATCGAGCGCGCGGCGGAAATCGCCGCACCACGCGCCGGCCTGGGCCGCGGCGCGCGATCCCGTGCATCGGTGCAGGGTCAACCCACCCACGTGCAGGCTCGGCTGCGCGGCGCCAGCGCTGCCGGCGATCGCCAGCAACGCGGGCAGGGCGCAGAACCACCCGCGCCGGCGCGGACTACGGATGCGCATGCGGCGAGCCCTTCAGTATGGCTTGCCAGTTCAGGATCGCATTCCACACCATGCGCTGGTCGCCGCGATTGAGGTCGCGGTGCAGCGGATTGAAATTGAAGGTCACGACGTGGCCCAGGCCCTCCGGCAGATCGAGGATCGCCGGACGCCCGACCAGCCCGGATTCGCCCCACACCTGGCCGCTCACCAGGAGCGGGGCGCCATCGCGATCGCCCCATTCGAGCACCACGCCGCTCGTGTCGATCGGGCCATCGAGGCAATTGGTGCAATAGGCCATCTGCAGCCAGCGGCGTGGAATGGAATAGAGCGGATAGTTCTGCCGGAACACGTGCGTATGCGCTGGATAGCCGTATGCAATCGGGTGATCGGGGCGGTCGAAGGTCACGCGCACATGCGCGCCGGGCGTGCGCGTCTCGGCTTGCGCCGATGCGGCCGCCGCCCCCGAACCGGTGCCGGCCTCGCTGCGCGGCGGACCTCCGGCATCGCGCCGCACGCCACGCACGATGCCCGCCTCGAGCGCCAGCATCGATCCGCTGCCGAGCGTCACCAGCAGGCCGCCGCCCTCGACGAAGTCCTGCAGCTGCGCCAGTCCCTCCCAGCCGATGCCGCCCGTGATGTCGTCGGACTCGGCCGGCGTGCCGAAGCTCGGCGTCTGCGCCGTCTTCTTGAACGGCATCGGTCCCCAGGATTTCGGAATGCCGTGGATCTGTTCGGCCAGCTCGAGGTCGACGTGCCCATAGAGGATCACGTCGTAGTGCTCGAGCAGGTGACCGGCGCGGATGTCCTCGTCGCGCACATAGGCGTACGGCACATGGCGCTGGTCGAGCGAGTAGCGCACCCAGCCGATCGAGTCGGTGTCCGCCCACGGCACCCAGACCCCGAGCCGTGGTGGCTTCGCCTCATGCCGCGCCACCTCCGGCATGGCCTCGACCGCCCTGAAATCGAGTGCCAGCGAGGCGCTCAGGTCGCGCAGCGCGGCCTCGAGCCCCGCCTGCTCCGGAATGATCCAGGAGCCCGCCGGATAATCAGCCCCGCCGGCGCTGAAGGCCCGCTCGGCGATCGCCACGTTGAATGCGGCCAGGCGATAACGCGCCTCCAGCAGCGATTCCTGGCCGGTGTCGCGCATCAGGTAGACGCGGCCCTTGCCATTGAGGCTGCCGGCCGGCTGCGGCGCCTGCGTAAGCGGCTGCAGATTCGCGCCGCGCACAGCCACATCGGCCGTTGGCACGACCGCCAGGTGGTAGTGCGCCGGCAGCTCCCAGGAGACGTCATCGTAGGGCGCACCCTTGTCCTTGGGAAAATCCTGCGGCGTCAGCAGGTCGACGGCGTAGTTGCGGTACGGCTGGTCGAGCCGCACCACGTACGTGCCCGCCGGGAAGTCGCCTTCGCGCAGGTGGAGCGGGGCGCTGGCGCGGTGCACCTCGATATGCTGGTTCATCAGGAACTTCACCAGCTGTGCGACGCGCAGCCGGTCGCCCTGGCCTTCGGGGATCAGGAACGCATACGGTGGCTCCTCCACGCCCTTGCGCCAGGCGTGCAGTCCCTTCAGGTAGAAATTGGCCAGCAGCGCCTTGCTCTGGCCGGCGACCGAATCGAGCGCCGCAAGTGCGCCGGTCTCGTTGTAGTTCACGTTGTCGCGCGCCGACCATTTGAACGGTCCCGATGGCGGCGGCACCACGCGGTACCATTCGGAGGAGGTGTATCCCGCCAGGGATGACAGTCCCATGCTGGCGCTGTGCGTGATCGTCTCGGCGGTGCCGTTGCCAAAGGTCTCGTAGCCGCGCCCGATCGAGTTGTGGTTCATCGCCACCGAGTCGGTGTACAGCTGCGAGAAGGACTCGCCGAACTTCCAGGTCCACACGCCCGGCATGCCGAAGCCGGTCATCGTCTGCACTTCATGGAAGCTCAGCTCCAGGAACTCGTCGAAGGTGAGTGGATCGATATTGGGATTGAAGGGTCCGGTGCCGTTCCAGGAGAACAGCAACGCCATGCTCTCGTGCAGGTCGTGCACGACGGTCGGGTGCCAGTCGAAGAACATGTGGCTCACCGCCCGCGAGGTCGCGTGCGTCAGCTGGTGCGCGTCGCGGTTGATGTCGACGAACGTGTACTTCGACCAGTAGGGCGGGGCCTGCCGCGGCAGCGTGGCGTAATCGGTCTTTCCCTTCAGGTAGCGGTAGAACCATTCCACCTGCTTGTCGCGGCCGTCGGGGTTCGAGACCGGGTTGATCAGCACCACGAGATCCTGGCGGATGCGCTGGATCATCGGCTGCTCGGACACCGCCAGCCGATACGCCAGCTCGAGCATCGATTCGGCGGAGCCGGTCTCGTCCGAATGCGGACCGGCGTTCAGGTAGTAGATCGGGCGGGCCTCGGCGATCAGCCGATCGGCCGCCGCCCGGTCGGTGACGCGCGGGTCGGCAAGCGCGGCGGTGTCGGCACGCAATTTCTCGAGGTTGGCAATGCCCTGTTCATCGGCGATCGCGGCCATGATGATGTCGCGGCCTTCCTCGGAACGGCCGATCGTGAACAGTCGCACGCGCGGCGAAGCCGCGGCGAGCGCGCGCAGGTAGCCTTGCGCCGCGGCCGTGTTGACGAGTTCTCCCGGTGCGCCGGGAATCCGGTGCAGGAAAGCCCGCGGCGAGGGCACGGTCGCCGAGGCGGGCAGGTAGCTGACCCACGGCGACAGGAAACGCGCTTCAGTGGTGGCTTGCGAGATCTCCTCGATCGAGCCGGGCTCGGCGGTGTCCGGGCCGGTGTCCACCTGCGCGCGCAGGCCCATCGATGCGAGCAGCAGGCAGGCGGCGAGGCCGGGATACTTTGTGGTGATGCGCACGGTGCCTCGCGACGATCGAGGTGGATGTTGGACCAAGGCTAGCCCATCGATGCCCACAAGAGAAGCGGGGGTCCGTGGGCGCTATGCTAGAGTGATTGCGCGGCGGAGCGCCGCCACCGGAAACCACCGCTGATGCCCGTCAAGATCCCAGCCAGCCTGCCCGCGCGCGCCACGCTCGAGGGCGAGAACGTGTTCGTCATGGGCGAGGAGCGCGCCGCGCACCAGGACATCCGCCCGATGCGCGTGGCGATCCTGAACCTGATGCCGACGAAGATCGCCACCGAAACGCAGCTGCTGCGGCTGATCGGCAACACGCCGCTGCAGGTCGACGTGACGCTGCTGCGCACCGCATCGCATGACGCGCGCAACACGGCGGCCGAGCACCTGCTGAAGCATTACACCTCGTTCGACGAGATCCGCGGGGAGAAATTCGACGGCCTGATCATCACTGGCGCACCGGTCGAGCAGCTGGAATTCGAAGCGGTGGACTACTGGCACGAGCTGACGCGCATCATGGACTGGGCCGCGACCGACGTGGTCTCGACCTTCAACATCTGCTGGGGCGCGCAGGCCGCGCTGCATCACCTGTATGGCGTGCCCAAGCACCCGCTGCCGGAGAAGCTGTTCGGTGTGTTCGAACACCGCACGCTCGAGCCCACCGCGCGCCTGCTGCGCGGGTTCGACGATGTATTCCTCGCGCCGCACTCACGCCACACGGAAGTGCGCCGCGCCGACATCGAGAAGGTGCCGGAACTGAAGATCCTCGCGGAGTCCGACGAGGCGGGCGTGTACCTGGTGAGCTCGAAGGACGGGCGACACGTCTTCGTGACGGGCCACTCCGAGTACGACCCGCTTACGCTCAAGGCGGAGTACGACCGCGACCGCGCCCGTGGCCTCGCCATCGGCATGCCGCGCAACTACTACGCGCACGATGATCCGTCACGACCGCCACAGGTGCGCTGGCGCGGGCACGCGAGCCTGCTGTATGCCAACTGGCTGAACTACTGCGTATACCAGGTCACGCCCTACGACCTGCGCAGCTTGCCGCACGGCACCGTGCACACCGACTTCTAGGCCCAGCCGCGCGCCACGATCTGCACCACGCCCCAGGCGATGAAGCCACAGCCGGCGATGCGGCCGACCAGGTACCCGCGCGGCACCAGCTTCTCCGCCAGCATCAACAGCGTCAGGGCCGCGGTCCAGCCGATGTTCATCGCGCCGGTCAGCAGCATCAGCAGCATCATCGCCCAGCAGCATCCCAGGCAGTGGACGCCGTGGCGCAGGCCGTGGAGCAATGCGCCGGATGGCGCCGCGTCGACGTGGTCCTGGACATGCGCGAGCGGGCTGTGGCAGTGCGCGAGGCATCGGCGTTTCAGTCCGGAGAACTGGTACAGCCCCACGGCCAGCATCAGGCCACCCGCACACAGGGCGGGCGCGCCGGGCGGCAGGTCCAGCCGATGCATCGAATCGGCCAGCAGCCATTGCAGGCCGGTGGCGGCGATACCGAAACCCCACCACACGAGCAGGTATCCGATCGTGAACAGGCCGGAGCGCCGCAGCGCCCGTCCCGCGGCCGCGGCACCGCCGGCGTCGGCTCTCGCGAACGCGAGGATCGCGGGCACGGCGGTCGGCAGCATCATCGCCACGCTCATGATCCACCACATGGAGAGCGCCGCGAGCGCGTCCGCCACGCGCCAGTCCCGTGCCGCGTGGCCTGCCATGTGGGCGTGGCCTGCCATGTGCGCGTGGTCATGCATGGCATGCACGGCGCCCGTGGCCGGCGTCGTGACGACGGCCTGCGGGCCACCGGCCATCAGCAACCAGGCGAGCGCGGTCAGCAGCAGCAATGCAAACGCCGTGATCAGCTCGGGTCGTCGGATGATGGCTCGCATGCGTGGTTCTCCGTTGCGGCTCAGCCGCGCTCCACCGCCAGCGCAATGCCCTGGCCGACGCCGACGCACATCGTGGCCAGCCCGAGCCTGCCATTGGATTCCTGCAGCTCGTGCACCAGCGTCTGCACCAGCCGCGCGCCGGACATGCCGAGCGGATGGCCGAGCGCGATCGCCCCGCCATGGCGGTTCACGTGCGCGGCTGCGTCGGGCAGGCCCAGCAGGCGCAGGCACGCCAGCGCCTGCGCCGCGAAGGCCTCGTTCAATTCGATCGCGTCGAAGTCCCCGACCTGCAGGTTCAACCGCTCGCACAGCTGCCGCGTGGCCGGCACCGGCCCGATGCCCATGACGCGCGGCGCAACGCCCGCGCTCGCCATGCCCAGCACGCGCGCCTGCGGCGCGAGGCCATGACGCCGAACCGCCGCCTCGGAGGCCAGCAGCAACGCGCAGGCGCCGTCGTTGATCCCCGAGGCATTGCCGGCGGTCACGGTGCCGGGCGTGCGCACCAGCGGCGGCAGGCGCGCCAGCGCCGCCGCGGTCGCATCGGCGCGGATGTGCTCATCCTGCGTCACGCCGGCGGCAGGCGCGGACTTGCGGCCGGCGATCTCCACGGCGACGATTTCGGCGGCGAAGAAGCCGCGCCCCTGCGCCTGTGCCGCGCGCTGCTGGCTGCGCAGCGCGAAGGCATCCTGGTCCTCGCGCGCGATGGCGAATTCGGTGGCGACGTTCTCCGCGGTCTCGGCCATCGTGTCGACGCCGAAATCCTGCCTGAACCGCGGGTTCACGAATCGCCAGCCGAGCGTGCTGTCCTCGATGCGCTGATCGCGCCCGAAGGGCGCATCCGCCTTGCCCATCACGAACGGCGCGCGCGTCATGGATTCCACGCCACCGGCGATCGCGAGATCCATCTGGCCGCAGGCGATGGCGCGCGCGGCCGTGCCCACGGCATCCAGGCCTGAACCGCAGAGCCGATTGATCGTGACGCCGGGCACCGACTCGGGGAACCCCGCGAGCAGCAGGCTCATGCGCGCGACATTGCGGTTGTCTTCGCCCGCCTGGTTGGCGCAGCCGAGGAACACCTCATCGAGTCGCGCCCAGTCGAGCGCGCGGTGGCGTTCCCGCAATGCGCGGAGCGGCACGGCGGCCAGGTCGTCGGTGCGCACCGTCGCCAGCGCGCCTCCGAAGCGGCCGATCGGCGTGCGCGCCGCATCGCAGATGAACACGGGACCCATCGTCCCGAAGACTAAAGGTATCGCCGCAGGCCGGCAACACGTGATCACCGCAATCGCCCGGGCCCGCGGGCGATGCGGTGGACCCAGCGCGACCACGCACCTAGGTACATTTGCGAATGGGCGGCACGATGCCGTGCCGCTAGCTTCGCAGGGTGCCGTCATGGCGACGGCAGGCGGCCGGACAAGGAGCGAACGTGCAGGACACCGCACACAGGTGGGCGCTGGTGCTGGCCGCCGGTGACGGCCGCCGCCTCAGCACGCTCAGCGCCGATTCGACCGGCCGCGCCGTGCCGAAGCAATACTGCACCATCGGCGGCGGCCCATCGCTGCTGCAGTCGGCGATCCGTCGCGGCCAGGCGATCGCCGGCGATGGGCGGGTCAGTGTCATCGTCGCGGCCAACCATCGCCACTGGTGGTGGCATGCCTTGCGCGCATTGCCGGCGAACAACGTCGTCGTCCAACCGCGCAACCGCGGCACCGCGAACGGCATATTGCTGCAGCTCCTGCACCTCGAGCAGCTCGACCCGCAGGCAGAGGTCGTGTTGCTGCCCTCGGACCACCTGGTCATCGACGAGGACATCCTCGCAACGGCAGTGGGGCGGGCGTTCGCGCAGTTGCGCGCCACGCCCGATCACATCGTGCTGCTGGGCATGACGCCCGTCACGCCGGACCCGGAGCTCGGTTACCTGCTGCCCGCGCCCCCGGACGAGCGCGGCTTCAGCCGCGTGCTCCGCTTCGTCGAGAAGCCGAACCCGGCGACCGCCGCGCTGCTGATCGAACGCGGCGGACTGCTGAACACGTTCATACTCGTGGCCCGCTGCAGCACGCTGCTCGGCCTGTTCGCGCGGTTGCAGCCCGACGTGCTGCGCGACATGCGCGCGGCGATGGACTGCGGCGAGCACCGCCAGGATGCGCTCGAGGCGCTGTACGAGCGGCTGCCCCATGTCGACTTCTCGCACCAGGTGCTGGAATCGCTGCCGGATCCGGCGCTGCTCGTCGAAGCGGTCGCCGATTGCGGGTGGAGCGACCTGGGCACGCCGGAGCGGGTGGGCCAGGCGATCTCGATGCTCGTGCACAGCGGGCGGCCGCCTGCCCAGGCGGGAGGGTCGTCAGACTCCGCGATCGATCTCAGCGCCCGTTACCTGCAGACCCTGCTGACGGCCGCGCGCGCGTCGCATGCACCGACGTAGCGACCGGAGCCGGGTGACGCACCGCAAGGTTCATGCCTGACGAACGTGCGTTTCCGTGCCGGTTGTGGCAGCGTGCGCGCATGGGTACGACCCCAAAGCCACCAGCCAGGCCGGTTCTCGACCGCCGCGGGTTCCTGCGCAGCATGGCGGGCACCGCGGTCGGCCTCGGCACCGTGCGGGCAGGCCTGGCGGCCGATGCCGCGCCGCGCGCAATCGCGCTCGTGCACGTGCATACGGGCGAGCGCCTCAGCACGATGTATTTCGACGGCACGTCCTACGTGCCGGCAGCGATGCAGCAGCTGAACCAGTTGCTGCGCGACTTCCGTACCGAGACCGTGTACCCGATGGATCCGCTCGTGCTCGACCGCCTGCACCGCTTGCAGGCCGACTCGGGCAGCAGCGAAGCCTTCCAGGTGATCTGCGGATATCGCACCCCGACGACCAATGCCGCCCTGCGCCGCGCATCGAACGGCGTCGCCGAACACAGCCTGCACCTCGAGGGGCGCGCGATCGACGTGCGCCTGCCGGGCGTGGACACGGCGCGGCTGGCGATGCTGGCCCGCGCCCAGCAGGCCGGTGGCGTCGGGTATTACCGGGTGTCCGATTTCGTGCACGTGGATACCGGCCGCGTGAGGATCTGGGGCGATCCGCTCCGGGCCTAGGGGTTTGTGCTGATGACGCTCGCCCCGCAGGGGCGACAGAATCGATTCACTTTCGGCTCACCACGGGCATCGCCTCATGAACGTCGAGGACAGTGAACCCATCCGGCAATTGCACAAGGTGCTGGCGGAACTTGAGAGCCTGGCACGCAGCACCGCCGGCAAGGCCGGCGACGGCGGCGCCGATCTCGTCGGGCAACTTAAAGATGCCCTGGCCTCGGCGCGTTCGCGCCTGCAGGAGGCGGAACGCACACTGCAGCGCGAAGCGGTGCAGGGCGCGCGATCGGCCGACGAATACGTGCGCGAGCACACCTGGATGTCGATCGGGATCGCGGCGGCCGTGGCGTTCCTGCTCGGCGCGCTGACCGCGCGCCGCGAATGAGTCGCCGGGCATGAGCACGCTGGGCAGCGGCATGGCAGGCCTGGCCGGCGCACTGGGCCAGCTCGGCGCCACGGTGGCGCGAAGCCTGGAGCAACGCCTCGAACAGTTGCGCCGCGCGGTGCGCCAGGAAGTGCGGCGCGCCGCCACGGCGATCGCGCTCGCCATCGCGGCCGTCGCGCTCGGCTTCGCCGCGCTCGCCTTCGGCGCGGTCGCGATCCTGCTGGCCGCGTGGGATTCCCATCCGGTACTGGCCGCCGCGCTCATCGCGCTGGGATTCGCCATGCTGGCCATCATCGCCGCATTGCTCGTGCGCAGCGGCACCCGATGAAATAGGGATGGCGGCGCGCGCGCGCTGGCCCGCCTGCCTGTGGCTCGGCCTGCTGTCGTGGGCCGCCGCGGCGCGCGCGGGGTCGGCACCCCTGTGGTTCCATGACGGCCGCCCCACGCCGCAGGCCGAGGCGCTGGTGGCACAGCTCGCCGCAGCCGCCGACCACGGCCTCGACAGCGCGGACTACGGTAGCGAGGAACTCGCGGCGATGCTCGAGCGCCAGCGGCACCTTCCGGCGCCCGCGGCGGAATCGATCGCGGCGGCCGATCGCGCACTCTCGCGTGCCGCGTTCGACTATGCCCGCGATCTGCACGGCGGCCGCATCGATGCGCGCGCGGCCGGGTTTGCGATTGGGCCACCGCGCGCTGCCCTCGATCGCGATGCGACGCTGGCGCATCTGGCCACGAGCCCCGACCTCGCCGCCGAGTTCGCCGCGCTCGAGCCGCCATTCCTGCACTATCGGTTGCTCGAGACCGCGCTGCGCCGCTACCGCGAACTCGCCGCGCAGCCGGATCTGACACGCCTGCCGCCGCTCCCGCAGCACACGCTGCGAATCAATGACCACTACTCCGGCGCACCCGCACTGCGGCGCCTGCTGGTCGCGCTGGGCGACCTGGCTGCGGCAGAGGCCATCGTGCCGGACACCGCGCGGGAGTCCATCGATCCGCCGCTGGTGCAGGCACTGACGCGCTTCCAGGCCCGGCACGGGCTGGGCGCCGACGGCCTGCTCTCGCGCCGGACGTTCGCCGCGCTGACCGTGCCGATGCCCGCGCGCGTGCGACAGATCGAACTCACGCTCGAGCGCTGGCGCTGGCTGCCCGCTTTCAACGCGCCGCCGATCATCGTCAACATCCCGCAGTTCCAGCTGTTTGCCTTCCGCGGCACCGATGACCGGGCGGCGGACATCGCGCAGATGCCGGTGATCGTCGGCCAGTCGTTCCGCGACAAGCGCACCCCGGTGTTCGTCAGCGAGATCCGCCAGGTGGTGTTCCGACCTTATTGGGACGTGCCGGCCAGCATCGTGCGCAGGGAAATGCTGGCGCCGATGCGCGCCGATGCGCACTACCTCGAACGCAACAACCTCGAGATCGTGCGCGGACCGGGTGATGATGCGACCCCGGTGTCGCCGGACGCCGCCGCCATCGATGCACTCGAAGCTGGCGCGCTGCGGCTCCGGCAGCGGCCGGGCCCGGACAACGCGCTGGGACTGATCAAGTTCGTCCTGCCCAACGCCTATGGCGTCTACCTGCACTCGACACCTGCACGCGCCTTGTTCGGCAAGGCGCGGCGGGATTTCAGCCACGGCTGCATCCGCGTCAGCGATCCGGTGGCGCTGGCCGTGCACGTTCTGCGCGGCAATCCGGATGATTGGACCGCGGCTTCGGTCAGCGAAGCGATGCAGGGACCCGATGCCCGGCGGGTCGCGCTCGCCCGGCCGGTGCCGGTCATGATTCTCTACGGCACGGCGCTCGCCACCGAGGCGGGGCCAGTGCTGTTCTTCGACGACATCTACGGCTACGACCGGCGGCTCGAGCGCATGCTGCGCGACCGCCCGCGACGGCGGCAGGACGATTGACCGCCACCCCGGGGCACGCGATAGTGGCCCGCCGCCGCAGACCCACCGTCACCCGGGACCACGCTTGAAGACTTTCTGGCGTCGCATGCTGGAGCATCCGCTCGCCCGCGTCGGGCCCGGGCTGATCACCGGCGCCGCCGATGACGATCCGGGCGGCATCGCCACCTATTCACAGGCCGGCGCCCAGTATGGGCTGGCGATGCTATGGACCATGCCGTTGTCCTTTCCGCTGATGGCGGCCGTGCAGTCGATGTGCGCGCGCATCGGGCGCGTCACCGGCCGCGGACTGGCCGCGAACATGGCCGCGCAGTTCCCAATGCCGGTGGTGCGTGCCGCAGTGCTGCTGCTGTTGCTCGCCAACACGCTGAACATCGCCGCGGACATCGCTGCGATGGGCGAGACCGCCGAGCTCGTGACCGGCGTGAACCGCCGCCTGATGACCGTCTCGTTCGCCACCTGCATGCTGCTGGCGCAGGTGTACGTGCCGTATCACCGCTACGTGCGGCTGCTGCGCTGGCTGACGGCGTCATTGCTGGCCTACGCCGCCGTGCTGTTCACGGTGCACGTTCCCTGGCGCACGGTCGGCCTGCGCACGCTCTGGCCGGCGTTCGTCGCCGACCGCCCGGCGGCCACGGTGATCGTCGCACTGTTCGGCACGACGATCAGCCCGTACCTGTTTTTCTGGCAGGCTTCCGAGGAAGTGGAGGACATGGCCGCGGCGCCGCGCACCACGGCGCTGCTGCAGGATCCGCGGCCCGCGGCCCATGAACTGCGCCGCATCGGCTGGGACACCTGGAGCGGCATGTTCTACTCGAACGCCTGCGCCTACTGCATCATCCTGGCCACGGCGCTGACGCTGCACGCCGCGGGCATCACGCAGATCGACACCGCCGCACAGGCGGCCGGCGCGCTGCGGCCGCTGGCGGGCGATTTCGCCTTCGAGCTGTTCGCGCTCGGCATCCTCGGCGTCGGCCTGATCGGCGTGCCGGTACTGGCCGGTTCGGGCGCCTACGCGCTGGCGGAAGTCATGCGCTGGAAGTCGGGCCTGGAGCACCGCGCCGCGGACGCGCGCGGCTTCTACGGCGTGATTGCCCTCAGCATGCTGTGCGCGCTCGCGATCCAGTACCTGCCATTCAGCCCGATGCGCGCGCTGTTCTGGAGCGCGGTCCTCAACGGCGTCGTGTCCGTGCCGCTCATCGTCATGGTCGTGCTGCTGGCCTCGCGCCGTTCGGTGCTCGGCGAGTATCGCGCGGGCCGCACGGCCATCGTGCTCGGCTGCATCACCGCCGTGCTGATGGGCGCGGCGGCGGTGCGCATGTTCGTGGATTAGTGCAATCCCGAGCCCGTATACTGCGGCGCCGCGGGCGCGAGCGGATCGCCTGCCCAGGAACGACACCGTGCAGTCCATGCGCCTGACACAATTCATCCTGCTCGGGTTGGCGCTCGGCGTGCTTGCCGGCGTGGCGGTCCATGCGGCCTGGCCGGCCGGGTCGGCTGCATTTGCCGCGGCGGCCGATCTGCTGCCCACGGTGTTCCTCCGCCTGATCAAGATGATCATCGCGCCGCTGGTGTTTTCCACGCTGGTCGTGGGCATTGCCAGGATGGGAGATGGCGGCGCGGTCGGCCGGGTGGGCATCAAGGCATTCGGCTGGTTCATCGGCGCTTCGCTGGTCTCGCTGACGCTGGGCCTGCTGCTGGTGAACCTGTTCAGGCCCGGCGCCGCGCTGCACGTGCCGCTCCCCGACAGCGCGGCGCACGGCGACCTCGCCGCTGGCGGCCTGTCGCTCAAGGACTTCATCGGCCACACCTTCCCGGTGAGCATCGTGGACGCGATGGCGCGCAATGAAATCCTCCAGATCGTCGTGTTCGCGCTGTTCTTCGGCGCCGCCACCGCCGCCCTGGGCGAGCGTGCGCGTGCGCTCGTCGATGTCATCGATGCGCTCTCCCACATCATGCTCAAGGTCACGAGCTACGTGATGCGGTGCGCGCCGCTGGCGGTGTTCGGCGCGCTCGCCGCCACCGTCGCCCAGCAGGGGCTGGGCGTGCTCGGCGTCTACGGGGTGTTCATGGGCGAGTTCTACCTCGCGCTGCTGGTGCTGTGGGTACTGTTGGTCGCGCTCGGCGGCCTGGTGATCGGCCCGCGCGTGCTGCACCTGGTCCGCGGCGTGCGCGATCCGCTGTTGCTGGCTTTCTCCACCGCCAGCTCCGAGGCCGCTTACCCGAAGACGCTCGAGCAGCTCGAGCGATTCGGCTGCAGCAACCGCATTGCCAGTTTCGTGCTGCCGATCGGCTATTCGTTCAACCTCGACGGTTCGATGATGTACTGCACCTTCGCCAGCCTGTTCATCGCCCAGGCCTACGGCATCGGGCTGTCGGTGGGCCAGCAGCTGCTGATGGTGGCGATCCTGATGCTGACCTCGAAGGGCATGGCCGGCGTGCCGCGCGCCTCGCTGGTCGTGATCGCCGCGACACTGCCGCAGTTCAACATCCCGGAAGGCGGCCTGCTGCTGCTGCTCGGCATCGATCATTTCCTCGACATGGGGCGGTCGGCGACGAATGTCGTCGGCAACAGCATCGCCGTCGCGGTCGTGTCGCGCTGGGAAGGTGAACTGCGATGAGTGCGCCGGCAGCCACCGAGCTGCGTGTCGAGCCCACGCTGCTCACGGTGCACTGGAGCGACGGCACCGTCGGCGAGTTCGCCAGCATCTGGCTGCGCGACAACCTGGCCGAGGACCGCGACCCGCACAGCGGCCAGCGCCTCATCGACGTGGCCGACCTGCCGGCCGAGCCGCGCATCCGCAGCGCCGCGCTGCAGGGTGAGAGCGCCGCGATCCAGTGGCACGACGACGCGCGCACTGGCGTGCTGGCGCTCGACTGGCTGTATGGCTGCGCCATCGGCCGCCCGCAGCGGCCCGAACTCGAGCGCCGCGCCTGGCTCGAGGGCGCCGCACTCGATGCCCGGCGCGATTTCGCCTGGCTCGCGTGGCCGCTGTTGCGATCCGACGAGGCGGCGCGCCTGGCCTGGCAGACGCGCCTGCTGCAGGATGGGCTGGCGTTCCTGCGCGACGTGCCACGCACCGACGGCGCGATCCTCGACGCGATGGGCCTCGTCGGCCGCGTGGCCGAAACCAACTACGGCCGGCTGTTCGACGTGCGCGCGGTGGCGCAGCCCGAGAACCTGGCCTATTCCGATCGCGGGCTGGGACTGCATCTCGACAATCCGTATCGCGAACCGGTGCCGGGCTTCCAGGCCCTGCACACGCTGCTGGCAGCGCCCGATGGCGGCGACAGCCTGTTCGCCGACGGCTTCGCCCTGGCGGCCCATCTGCGCGAGACCGCGCCCGACGACTTCGCGCTGCTGACCCGCACGCCGGTGCCGTTCCGCTACCGGGGCACTGGCGCCGACCTGTACGCCGAGCGCCCGTTGATCGAGTTGTCCTGCACCGGCGGGATTTCCGCGGTGGCCTACAACAACCGCTCGATCCAGCCGCTGCGGCTGCCGGCGCGGGCGTGCGCGGCGTATTACGCCGCGTACCGGCGCTTTGCGCTGCTGCTGCGCGAGGCGCGCTTCCAGCTGGCGACGCGGCTCGAGAACGGCGACCTCGCGATGTTCGACAACCGGCGCGTGCTGCACGGTCGCAGCGGCTACGCCTCGGCACGCCATGCCCGCCACCTGCAAGGGTGCTACGTCACGCGCGACAGCGTCTACAGCTCGACGGCGCTGCTGCGGGAGCGGCTGCAGGGCAGGGCGCCGTGACCGCCGCGACCGCCGCGGCCGACGAGCTCGCGGCCATCTACGCGCAGCGTGGCGCCGGCGCCTACTACGGCGAGCCGGTGACGATGACCGAGCATGGGCTGCAGGCGGCGTACTTCGCCCGCGCGCACGGCGCGGCCGATGCACTCGTGCTGGCCGCGCTCGTGCACGACATCGGGCACCTGATCGAGTCCGTGCCCGACGACATCGCCGACTGGAAGCAGGACGCGGGCCATGAACGGATCGGGGCACGTTGGCTCGCGGCACGCTTCGGCGCCGAGGTGTCCGAGCCGGTGCGGCTGCACGTGCCGGCCAAGCGCTACCTGTGCGCCACCGATCCGGCCTACCTGGGCCAACTCAGCACCGCCTCGGTCACGACGCTGGCGCTCCAGGGCGGGCCGATGAACGAGGCCGAGCGGCGGGCGTTCGAATCCCAGCCGTACTGGCGCGAGGCCGTGCTGCTGCGGCGGTTCGACGACCAGGGCAAGATCGGCGGCCTCAAGACGCCGCCGTTCGAGCATTACCGCCCGTTGATCGAGCGCCTCGAGCGCGTCGAGCAGCCCGTGCGCGCCGTGCTGTTCGACCTGGACGGCACGCTGATCAACACGGAAGTGCACACCGACGCCACGGTCACGGCCGTGGCCGCGCGGCACGGCATCGCCGGCTACTCGCTGCCGCATACCGAGACGCACGGGCGCACCTGGAGGCACGTGGCCGACACGATGCGCGCACAGACCGGCATCACCGTGCCGGCCGAAGCGCTGGCGGCTGAATTGCTGGCGTACTGGAGCGCCGCCGCGCGGCAGGTGCAGCCGATACCCGGAGCCCCCGAGGCGGTCCGCGCGGCGGCCGCGAACGGACTGCGGATCGCCGTCGTGTCCTCGAGCCCGCGCTCGGTCATCGATCATTTCGTCGAACAGCTTGGCATCGGCGAGTGCGTGGCGCCACAGGCGCGCATCGGTGGCGATGACGTGCGGGTCGGCAAGCCCGATCCTGAAGCGTTCCTGCTGGCTGCGCGCGTGCTCGGTGTCGAACCCGCCGAGGCGGTGGTGTTCGAAGACAGCAGCGCCGGATTGCTCGCCGCGCGAGCCGCGGGCATGCGCAGCGTGTTCATCACCTGCTGCGCGGCCGAGGTCATCGACAACACCGCGCTGGCCAGCGCGACCTGCAGCGACTACCGTTCGCTGCCCGCGCATTTCTGGGAGCAACTCGCCTCCGGCGCCACGGCACCCCTCCACGAGGATTACGCATGAACGCCGAACAGGCCGCCTTGCTGCGCCGCTACCGCCTGCAGCTGTTCACGGCCACGTGGCTGTCCTATGCGGGCTTCTACCTGTGCCGAAAGGTCTACGCGGTCGTCAAGCATCCGTTGAAACTGGAGTTCGGCTTCAACGACGAGCAGATCGCGGCGCCCTGGACGATCTACCTGATCGCCTACATGCTCGGCCAGTTCCTCGCCGCCTGGCTCGGCCGGCGCATGGAAAGCCGCCGCGTGCTGTTGTATGGCATGACGATTGCCGCAGCATCGAACGTCGCGCTCGGGTTCCTCGTCGACACGCACCACGCGAGCGTGTTCGTGTGGCTGTGCGTGCTGATGGCCGTCCACGGCGTGGCGCAGGCGACCGGCTGGTCGCACAACGTCGCCCTGTTCGCGCATTGGACCAGGCGCTCGGAGCGCGGCACGCTGTTCGGCATCTGGGGCACCTGCTACCAGCTCGGCGCCGTGGCGGGCAAAGGCCTGGCGGGCTTCCTGCTCGGATGGCTTGGCATGGCCTGGTCGTTCTTCGGCTCCAGCCTCGTGTTCTTCGGCTTCATCGTGGTGTTCTTCTTCTTCGCGCGCGAGCGCCCGCAATCGGTGGGTCTTTCGCTCGAAGACGAAGCCGAGCCCGACGTGGCCGTTGCAAAGCCTGGCGACCGCGCAGCGGCACGCGAGGCGCCGCTCCCACCGGGCTTCGTCGCCTCGATCGTCGCGATGGGGCTGATCTACTTCGGCTTCAAGTTCCTGCGCTACGCGCTCGACAGCTGGTCGGCGCTGATCCTCAGCGAGCACTTCGCGCTGCCCGACGCGACCGCGGCCTACCTCTCGACCGCCTTCGACTGGATCGGCCTGCTCGGCGTGATCGCGGGCGGCTACTGGTCCGACCGCATGCCCGGCTCGCGCCGCACACCCGTGATCTTCTGGATGACGCTTGCCTGCCTCGTGTTCACGGTCACCATGCGCATCGTGGGCCTCGACTCCGCGCTCGTCTTCGTCGTGCTGCTGGGACTGATCGGATTCACGCAGCTCGGGCCCGACGCGTTGCTGTCGGGCGCCTGCGCGATGGATATCGGCAGCCGGCGGCAGGCGGCGCTGGCGGCCGGCGTCATCAATGGTTTCGGTTCAGTCGGGCCGATCCTGCAGGAGCCGCTGATCGGTTGGCTGAAGCAGACCGCCGGGCTCAATGCGGTGTTCTCGCTGCTCGTCGGCGTCGGCGCGCTGACCACGCTGGGCACCTGGTTGCTGATGCGCTTCGAGCGCGGCAAGGTCTGAGCGCGCGGCGCCTCAGCGCTTCACGCCCGCGCGCTGGCCCGGCTTCATGAACTTGACCAGCACGCGCTGGCCGATCAGGTACGGCGTGTTGTCCGCCGACACGACCACTTCGACGACGCGTTCATCGGCGGCTTCGTTGGCACTGTCCGATTTCAGCTTGCGCGCGCCGAAGGTGGCGGCGATGCGGATCACGCTGCCCACCGACACCTTGCTCGGATCGTCCTCCGACGTGATCTCGACTTCCTGCGCGACATGCACCATCGGTATCGCGCTCTCGACGATCTCGGCGCGGACGATGTGCGAGGTCGCCGGCTCGAGATCGAACATGTCCGAGACGTTGAGCGTGGACGCGCCGGCGCCTGGATTGGCGTAACGGCGGATGATCTTGCCGTCCATCGGTGCGCGGATGATAGTCAGGTCCTGGTTGTACTCGGCCTGCGCCAGCTGCGCGCGCGCCGTCTGCACCGCCGCCTGCTGGATGCCGAGCTGTGCCTGCGCCGACGCCACCGCATCGCTCGCCTGGTCGAGCTGCTGCTGCGACACGAGTTTCGTGGCGGCGAGGCCCCTGAGTCGTTCGTATTCGCGCTGCGCGGTGCGGGCGTTGACCTGCAGCAACGGCATCTGGCTCTCGGCCTGCGCCACGGCCGCCGCGGCGCTCTTCTCCGCCAGGCGTGAATCCTCGTCCTCCTGGCGCGCGAGCACCTGGCCCTTGTGCACCAGGTCGCCCTCCTGCACGTACACGGCGCTGATCACGCCGGCGCGGCGGGCGGCCACTTCCACCACGCCGCCTTCCACGTCCACCTTGCCGTTGGCGATCGTCGCGTAGGGCGAGGGCGGTGGTGCCGCCGCAGCATCCTTGCCGGCCGCCGCGCCCGGATGGCAGCCGGCCAGCGCCAATGCGCCGAGCGTCGCGAGCAGCAGTCGGGACCCGTATGCGATGGCGCGGTTGCGAATCATGTCTGGCTTCCGTGGCTGGCGGTGCGTTGATGCGGTGGCGGCTCCGAGATCATGCGGTCGTCGAGGATCTTGCCGTCTTCCATGTGGATGATGCGGTCGGCATGTGTCTCGAGGCGCGGATCGTGGGTCACGACGATGATGGCCGCGCCGCGCTGCCGCGCGGCCTCGTGCAGCAGCCTGATGACCACCTGGCCGTTCATGGAATCGAGCGCCGAGGTCGGCTCGTCGGCGAAGATCAGCGACGGCGACTTGGCCAGCGCGCGCGCGATGGCCACGCGCTGCTTCTCTCCGCCGGAAAGCTCGGCGGGCTTCTGGTGCAGCCGCTGGCCGAGCCCCACCGACTCCAGCACCGCGGTGGCACGCGCATGCGCCTCGCGCTTGCCCACGCCGCAGTAGCGCAGGATCTGCACCACCTGTTCGGTGGCGTCGAGCGAGGGGAACAGATTGAAGCCCTGGAAGATGAATCCGCAGTGCGCGAGCCGGAAGCGGTCGACCTGGCCCGGGTTCTTGAGCCACAGGCTTTCACCGAGCGCCCTGACCTCGCCCTCGTCCGGTTTCATGAGTCCGGACAGCGCTGCGATCAGCGTCGACTTGCCCGAGCCCGATGGCCCCATCACCATGGTGACCTGGCCGTGGTAGGCGGTGAAATCGACGTTCTTCAGCACCTGCTGGCGCGTCTTGCCGATCCGGTAGGCCTTGCTCAGGCCCCTGGCGTCGATGGCGAGCATGCTCATCGCAGCAGGTCCGCCGGCTGGCTGCGCCGCAGGATGCCGAGTGACAGCGCGCCCGACAGGATGGCGATCAGCAGCAGCGTGATGCCCACTGGCACGTCGATGAACAGCGGAAAATCCATCGGCACGCCGGTGGCACGCGCCAGCAACCACACGAAGCCGGTCAGGGCGGCGGTCAGCAGCAGCCCCGCGGCGCCGACCCACAGGCTGAGTTCCATGACGATCAGCCGCAGGCTGCGCATCGACACGCCCAGCGCACGCAGGCTGGCGAATTCCTTGATGTTCGCCAGTATCGCGCCCTGCAGCGTCTGCCAGGTGATGACGATGCCGATGAAGACGCCGACCACCACGGCAAAGCCGATCATGACCACGATGCCGCCTTCCTTGAGCATCGATTTCTGCGTCGCCTGCGACAGGTCCTCGCGCGCCCAGGCCTTGTATTGGCCCTTGGCCATGGAGTTCAGCTCGGCGGCCACCTGCCGCGCCCGCTCCGGATCGCGGATCTTGACCACCAGCGCACCCACCCGCGGCCCGTCATTGGCGATGTCGAGCAGCTTGGCGGTCTGGCTGGAAACGAACACCACGGCGTTGAACATCGTCGGGTAGCCGCTGGTCGTGGCGCGTACCCATACGGTATTGCCATTCATCTTCGCCCGATCACCCACCTTCACGCCGAGCTTGGCGAGGCTGGAGCGGTCAACGACGACGGCGTACGGCTCCTGCAGCGCCTGGATCAACTCGGGCCCGAAGTCGCTCGGCATCGTCACGGCGCCCGGCACGGGGTCGATGATCACCACGCGCACGCCATCGCCCTTGGCGGGCTGGTTGTCCTGCGGAAAGTTCTGCCAGTAGGCGAAATTGATGTTCAGAGGCCGGACTTCGAGCACGTCCGAATGGCGGTAGATCTCGGGGATGTTGCGCCGTGGCTGCCCGCCATCGTCGTTGAACAGGCTCTCCGCTTTGGGCGGCAGGATCATGACCTGGGCTGGGGAGCGGTCCACGGTCGAGGTGAAGGACTTGCTCATGCCCATGAACATGCC
>DATKLZ010000131.1:0-2967 GCA_035542135.1 Steroidobacteraceae bacterium
CGCGCGCGCTTCGTGCCCGAGAGCGATGACACGGTGCGCGCGAGCGCCGCCGAGCTGCGCGCCGGCATGCTCGCGATCTACCCGCAGCTGCGCGATGCGCGCATCGAATACGCCTGGGGCGGCACGCTCGATTTCGCCTTCGACACGATGCCGCACGTGGGCCGCATCGACGGCTATTACTTCGCGCTCGGCTACGCCGGCCACGGCGTCGCGCTGGCCACCTGGCTCGGCACCGCCGTCGGCGAGGCGGTCGGCGGCCAGTCGATCGAGGCGAATCCGTTCGCGCGCGTGCCGTTCCGCGGCGCGCCGCCGGGGCTCGGCGCGGCCAAGGACTCGGTGCTGCCGCTCGTCGCCGCCTGGTATCGGTTGCTCGATCGCGTCAGCTAGCTCCTGCTGGAGGAGTCGGCCGGCCTGGCCGCGCCCGGCCACATCAGCAGCACCACGCCGCACAGCACGATGGCGACCGCGAGCCACTCGAAGCCGGTGACGCGCTCCTCGCCGAGCGTGACGCCCAGCAGCAGCGCGACCACCGGGTTCACGTAGGTATAGCTCGTGGCCAGCGCCGGGGTCGTGCGCTCGAGCAGCAGCAGGTAGGCGCTGTAGCTGACCAGCGATCCGGCCACCATGACGTAGAACCAGCAGGCCAGCGCCGCGGAGGTCGGCGGCCAGCCCGGCCGCTCGCCGATCAGCGCGGCGGCCAGCAGCAGTACCGCGCCGCCGGCCAGCATCTGGCTCGCGTGCCCCATGAATCCCGGCGCGGTGCGTACCTTTGCGCCGCCGGGCAAGCCGTACACCGACCACACGCTGCCCACCGTCCAGGTCGCGCACGAGGTGATGACGGCCAGCAACCCGCCGAGCGAGGCGCTGAAGGCCTCGCCCCGCATCATCATGACGATCCCGACCAGGCCGAACGCGACGCCGGCGGCCTGGCGGCGGTCGGGCCGCACGCCGTACGGCCATTCGCCGAGCACGACCATCGTCGGCACGATCGCGGTGAATGCGACGACGAGCCCCGATCCGACATGGCTTTCGGCCACCGCCATGAATCC
Organism: Steroidobacteraceae bacterium; assembly: GCA_035542135.1. GTDB lineage: Bacteria > Pseudomonadota > Gammaproteobacteria > Steroidobacterales > Steroidobacteraceae > FEN-1191. The sequence continues at coordinate 1,050 of DATKLZ010000131.1, forward strand.
GTAGCCGCCGCTGATCAGCAGCACGCCCATGATCGCGCCGCCGAGCCATTCCTTCGCGTCGGGCCACGCCGCGCCACGGGCACGCGCGGCGAGCGCGAGCACCGCGCCCGCGGCGACGAACTGGCTGCCCATCTGGAAGAACGGCGGGAAGCTGGCCAGCGCCCACTTGATGGCGAGGTACATCGTGCCCCACAGGAACCACGTGGCGCCGAGGCAGGCGAGCACGAGGGGCGAGGAGACGGCGAGCCGGGCGTGCGACATGGCGGCAGTCTAGCGCGGCGGCGGCGCAGGCCGTTGCAGGGGTCGAGAAAGACTCCGTAACCCGTTGATTAGGTGGCGCTCCCTACGAGATTCGAACTCGTGTTCCAGCCTTGAGAGGGCCGTGTCCTGGGCCTCTAGACGAAGGGAGCGAATCTCCGGCGGGCGAGGCGAAAAGGCGCGGTATTATAGGCGGCCTCGTTTTTTGCTCAAGCTCAATCAGGCTCGATTTGAACCAGAATCCGGACCTTTCCGCGGCCCCGGGAGCGCCGCGCGTGATTCCGCGCTCCGAACACCCGGTCTCGCGGTCCAACATATCCCCGAACGCGCTGCGCGTGCTGTACCGGCTCAAGGAAGCCGGGTTCCAGGCTTTCCTGGTCGGCGGCTGCGTGCGCGACATCATCATCGGGCGGCATCCGAAGGATTTCGACGTCGCCACCGACGCCTTGCCCGAGGAAGTGCGGCGGCTGTTCCGCAACTGCCGGCTGGTGGGCCGCCGCTTCCGGCTGGCGCACATCGTGTATGGCCGCGAGATCATCGAGGTCGCGACCTTCCGCGCCGCGAGCGCGCCGCCGCCCACCGAGGAGCCGGTGCCGATGCGCTCCGACGACGAGGCCGAGCTGCTCGAAGAGGAACTGGCCTCCGACGACGATCATGATGCGGACGATTCCGGCCTGCCGGTCGACGAGCACGGCGATCCGGACGGCAACCGCGATCCGGACTATCGTCCGTCCATCCACCGCGTGCAGGACGACCACGGCCGGCTGCTGCGCGACAACATCTACGGCAGCATCGATGCCGACGTGTGGCGGCGCGATTTCACCGTCAACGCGCTGTACTACAACATCGCGGATTTCTCGATCTGGGACTACGTCGGCGGGCTGGCCGACATCCAGGCGAAGCGCCTGCGGCTGATCGGCGACGTCGAGACGCGCTATCGCGAGGACCCGGTGCGCATGCTGCGCGCGGCGCGCTTCGAGGCGAAGCTCGGCTTCGAGATCGATGCGGCGAGCGCTGCGCCGATCGAGCGGCTGCGCGGGCTGCTGGCGAGCGTGCCGCCGGCGCGGCTGTTCGACGAGACCGCCAAGCTGTTCCTGACCGGGCACGGGGCCGACAGCTACCGCGTGCTGCGCGCCCGCGGCCTGTTTGCGGCGCTGTTCCCGGCGGTCGACCGTTACATCGACGCGCATCCCGGGAGCCTGGTCGAGGAGCTGCTGGTGCAGGGCCTGCGCAACACCGACCGGCGCGTCGAGGAAGACAAGCCGGTGACGCCGACGTTCCTGTTCGCGCTGCTGCTGTACGGACCGATCGCCGCGATCATCGAATCGCTCCCGGCCAACCGCTGGCACGAACCGCAGGCGATCCTCGACGCCTGCGACCAGGCGCTGCGCGAGGCGCAGCAGCGCGTGTCGATCCCGCGGCGCATCGCCTTCGGCGTGCGCGACATGTACGCGTTGCAGCCGCGGCTCGAAGGACCGCGTGGCCGGCGTGCACTGCGCCTGCTCGAGCAGCCCCGGTTCCGCGCGGCGTACGACCTGCTGATGCTGCGCGCAGCGCTCGGGCTGGCCACGCCTGAAGTGGCGCAATGGTGGACCGCGCTGCAGGCGGCGACGAGCGCCGAACGCGAGCAGATCGTCGAGGCGATGCCGGGCGGCCGATC